>NZ_JACJQS010000016.1:0-104933 GCF_014696755.1 Anabaena sp. FACHB-1391
GTAGGTAAGGTCACGGGCAGAACACCCGTTAATAGGCTCTATGTGGAAGTACAGTAATGTATGTAGCAAAGGAGTACTAACAGACCGAGGGCTTGACCTCTATATTCTTAATTCTTATTGTGATTTCTCGTTCTTAAATGCAGTCTTCAGGGTATCTGTTGATAGAAGGACCCAATAGGCTTTCCTGGTGTCTATGGCGCGGTGGAACCACACTGATCCCTTCCCGAACTCAGAGGTGAAACGCTGCTGCGGCGACGATAGTTTGGGGGTAGCCCCATGTCAAAATAGCTCGATGCCAGGTTTATTTTTTACAACCACATCACCCCCTCTATTTATTTAGTGGGGGTTTTGTTTTGGGCGACAAAGAAGTTAAAAAGGTTGCTGAATAAGCAGCATAGCAAGGGACACATCATCGGGGAATTAATGATTCTCGGAATATAAGTAGTCGTGCAAAATAAATTTCATATTCAGGAAAGGTGACAGACAAGAGATACAGAGATTTCTATTGTTTTCCCAAATGTGCAACAGTGCCCAGGTACTTACCAGCAATTTATTCTTATATACAAACTTCCTGAGAAACCAAATCTCCTCCCCGACTTTATTTTAATTGTTACCTAATTGAATTAATTTCCAATCCCGAAAAGTGGCTATCTGAGTTTCCATAGCAGATAACCCTATGGAAGGTTCTGGACTTGCCCAGCTATAATTTCCTTCAGGCACTTCGGAAATTTTTTTAAATCGCTGTCCCCAATGAGGTGTATAGAAAGTTAGTAATAATAGAGCTTTATCACCCCCAGTTGTCATAGTTTCTGTTGTTTGCACTACAAAATTAATAGAATTATTTTCTAGTACAGATTTAACTTCTGGCTGCTGCAAAAATAATTTAACATCAGGACTATAGTTACTTAATAAACCCTGACTACCAGCCACAGCTAGAGCAAGCCAAGTCGGAACTAACCAACTAGCTAACCAATAATTAGCTGTGAGAAATTTCTGACCAAAATGATGACGAGTAATCCAAATTATTGGTAATGTTAACCAACCTATTCCTAAGACTAAAGCTATTGGAGCATAGCTTCTAATCTCTGCTCCATCTCTAACACTAATTGGCAAAATACCTATATAAAATATTATGCCAATGATCAAGATTAATCCACCTAATCCACCAAATATATAACTTAAATTGCGAGGTAAAAAGGCATATTTCGTAGTCTTGATATTCTGGTTATAAATCTTACTTAGCCAATCAAATGCAAATCCTGCTAGTATTGATAACCAAGGATAGAGCATAAGTGCATAATGAGGTAAACGAGTAGAGGTTAGGCTAATTTCAGTTAAGATAATTAGAGGACAAATAACTAATATTAACCGATTTCGAGCCACAGGAAGACTGCTAACTAAAAATATTCCTAAAATACTAAATAACGGCCAAGGAAACGCTTTAAGAGGTATGTTCCATAAATAATATAAAGGCGAATGATCATTACGCTTTTCTGTAGCTATCCTAGTTACCAAAGCAAAGAATTGTTCAAAAACAATTGATCCATGATGTTGCCAGCTTAACCAAAACCAAGTTATTGTAGGAATTAAACCGATGGCAAATCCTATATATAACATTGGACTGGAAAGATGTTTATGACGGCGATGCTCCCAAATTAAATAAGGTAGTAGGCTGATTATCGGTACAAATATTAATTGACCTCGGATTAAAAACCCTAATGCCCAACTAAATCCTGTCACAAAACTCCAATAAGAACGATATTTAGGATTTAATTCTGCTTTTAGTAAACAGTAAATCCCAAAAAGAGCAATAGAAATAGTAATAATATCTGGGGCAACTAACCTACTAACTTGTAACCACAGAAAAGATATAGATAAAATTGCCGAAGCCAACCAAGCTATGGGTTTATTTAACAATATTGCTGCTATTTCATAAACTAGGAAAGTGCTTAAAACAGAAGCAACTTGGGAAGGTAGTCGAGATGTGACCTCATTAATATCAAATACTCTGTAAATAGATGCCAAAATCCAATAAAATCCTGGTGTTTTTTCATAGGCAAGTTCTGACCAAGATTGAGGTGTGATCCAATCTCCAGACTCTAGCATCCATCGAGAGCGTATAGCATAAGTAGTTTCATCATGAGCGATGAGACTGTGTTCCCCATTATTAAAAATCAGTAATGGTACTATCCAGATAACTAATCCTAAAAAATGCCAATTTGTGGGTTTGATAGAGATTTTCGCAAAATTAACCATTATCTTTTGTTAATATGATCCTTGCTTGAGTGCAGGCTTGGCATACTTATGATACCAGTCTACCGACAAAAAATCTCAGTTGGAAGGATTATAAAATGATCATGATTTGGTAATTTTGCTGTGATGATTTAACGTCAAGCACATATCAACCTAGTTTAAGCTTTATAGGCAACGCATATTTAATTTCCCATCTCTGGCCTCCAAATGTCTTTTACAATATCTGTCTAATGGCATTCTAGTCACGATAAAAATCCTGACATGGGATGATTTTGTAGTTATGGAAGTAGCGGATACTGATATTGGTATCGTCTTTAATAGCGCAGCATGATCATCAGCTTTTATCATGACTCATAAAATTGAGGTTCAATCTCTTAGGGGATTATCTGCACTCACCGCAGGTAATCGCCTCAAACAAGAAGGATATAATGAGTTACCATCTACCCAACATCGTCAAATCTGGGAAATTGCCCTGGAAATCTTTCAAGAGCCAATTTTTCTGCTTTTATTAGGCTGTGGTATCATTTACTTATTTTTGGGTGATGCTCAGGAAGCTTTAATTTTGTTAGGTTTCATCTTTTTTATTGTCGGCATTAACTTATACCAAGAACAAAAAACAGAAAAATCACTGGAAGCACTACGGGATCTTTCTAGTCCCCGTGCATTAGTCATTCGTGATGGAAAACGTCAACGCATTGCGGGACGGGAAGTAGTTCGTGAAGATGTGATTGTTTTGTCGGAAGGTGATAGAGTTCCAGCAGATGCTGTGGTGATATGGTCTACCCATTTGAGTGTTGATGAATCCTTATTAACTGGGGAATCTTTACCTGTTCGTAAGCAATCTGTCAGGGATACCACAGATTTAGAAAACACTATCAGAAGCACCACACAGCACCGTCCCGGTGGTGAAGATTTGCCTTTTGTCTATTCGGGAACCCTGATAGTTCAAGGTCAAGGAATTGCCCAAGTCTATGCTACGGGTATGCAGACAGAAATGGGGAAAATTGGTAAAGCCCTGCAAACTGTAACACAGGAAGACACGGTTCTGCAACGGGAAACTCGCAGAATTGTGAGTAAATTGACCTTTGTAGCGATCGCTATCTGCGTGGCTGTGATCGTTATTTACGGTGCATCTAGGGGCGATTGGCTACAGGGAGTTTTGGCAGGTTTGGCACTGGCTATGGCAATTTTACCTAATGAAATTCCCGTAGTATTGGCAATTTTCCTGGCTTTGGGGGCTTGGAGATTTTCCCAAGCTAGGGTTTTAACTCGGCGTGTCCCTGTGGTAGAAACACTGGGTTCTGCGACTGTTCTTTGTGTAGATAAAACCGGAACCCTGACTTTTAACCGGATGTCAGTTCAGCAGTTATTTGTATATGAATCTACAACCTTAACACCGCAATTTTACGATGTTGCCCTCCATGAACAAGAAGCGCTACCAGAAACGTTCCATGAATTAATTGAATTTGGCATTTTAGCCAGTCGCAAAGACCCCTTCGACCCCATGGAAAAAGCCCTGAAACAAGTGGGTGATGACTATTTAGCCAGAACAGAACATTTACATCAAGACTGGGAAATACTGCGGGAATATCCCCTCACAGGTCAATTATTGGCCATGTCCTGTGTGTGGCAATCACCAGAGGATAAATTAATAGTTGCTACTAAAGGATCTCCCGAAGCGATCGCAGATTTATGTCATTTTAATGACCAACAAATCCAAGACCTGCAACAGCAGATTAATCAAATGGCCAGGGCTGGTTTGCGTGTTTTAGGTGTAGCAAAAGTCATTGGACAACATCAAAAAAACAAAACCCTCAAGTCTCTTCCCCAAGCCCAACATGACTTTGAATTTGCCTTTTTGGGACTGCTAGGTATGGCCGACCCCGTGCGCCCAACTGTAGCCCCGGCCATTGCCGAATGCTACACCGCTGGTATACGAGTAGTGATGATTACAGGAGATTACCCCGCCACAGCCCAAAATATTGCCCGCCAAATTGGGCTAAAACCTGCCACAGAAGTGATTACCGGGGCAGAACTGGAAAAAATGCCAGAAGCTGAGTTACTCTCTCAAATTCAAACCGTGAATATCTTTGCCCGGGTCGTTCCAGAACAAAAATTACTGATTGTCAATGCCCTGAAACGCTGCGGTGAAATCGTCGCTATGACCGGAGATGGCGTAAATGATGCCCCAGCCTTAAAAGCCGCAAATATTGGCATTGCTATGGGTGAACGGGGAACAGATGTCGCCCGTGAATCTGCGGATTTAGTATTGCTAGATGATGATTTTTCTGCCATTGTCCAATCTGTCAGGCTGGGACGGCGAGTATTTGATAACCTGAAAAAAGGTATGGCTTATACTTTGGCCGTTCATATCCCCATTGCAGGGATGTCTCTAATTCCGGTCATATTTCATTGGCCGCTGGTGCTACTACCTATTCACATTGCTTTTCTACATTTAATTATTGACCCCGCTTGTACTATAGTATTTGAGGCCGAGCCAGAAGAAACCAATATCATGCACCGTCCACCACGTAATCCTAGAGAGTCCTTATTTAGCCGTCGGACTTTGAAATTGGCACTCCTGCAAGGGGTAAGTGTGTTGGTGGTGCTACTGGTTGTATTTGCTGTGGCTTTTTATTTTGGACATGGAGAATTTGATGCCCGCACTCTAGCTTTTACTACTCTCATTGTCTCTAACTTGAGTATGATATTAACTAATCGTTCTTGGTCGCGGACTATTCCCGAAATGTTACACACTCCTAATGCAGCACTTTGGTGGGTATTGAGTGGTGGTGTGGTGTTTATGGGACTGGTGCTTTATGTTCCTTTGTTACGCCATTTATTTCGGTTCTCTTTTCTGCATTTTGATGATTTATTAGTTAGTCTTATTTCTGGGGTGTTTAGTATTTTGTGGTTTGAAGGACTCAAAGTTTGGCGACGCAGATATTCATAATCATTAATAATCATCCGCTTATCCAATTTTAAATGGCTTGGGATTGTTTAATTTGTTGGTGACGGGTATGAGTATGTCCGGTTTGTTTAATCAAAAGCAAAAAGTTAAGTCTACAAATTGAAGAATTATTGAACGCAGATAACAGCAGATAACCGCAGATAACCGCAGATATCTAATGGATTTACTTGACTTCTGTAACTCGCCAGCTTAGTTTTAGGTTAACCCAGAAATTCCAAATTGTCGCCACTGCGATCGCTATAAAGTTAGCAATGTAGCGATTAAGAATCAGATAATTAAACACTAAATTCAATATCAGCACATTCAAAACTAACCCAGCCAAACAAACAACGTTGAACTTAATAAAGCGTTTGATCCGGGGTTTCCAGCCCTTCTGCTGTATAGAAACATCAGCGAATGTCCAAGCATCATTCCACAGAAAATTATTGAAAATAGCAATTTCACCTGCTAAAATTTTGCTGCGTGTTAATGGTAAGGCTAGGGTTGTGGGGTCACTTAGTAAATAAAGTATTAACATATCCACAAATACGCCACTCAATCCTACTGCACCAAAACGAAGAAATCGCCCAACAGGAAAGTTGACTTTTTGACTAATTTTTCCTATTCTCCCAGTAGATAACCGTAATCTGATTAAATGTTGAATATAGTCTACATATTGTTTCCAAGTGACTTTGCTTTCTCCTTCTGTGCGTTCCCGGAAAATGTAACCAGCTTCACCAATTTCCCCAATTTGTCCCCGGCCAATGACTTCTAAAAGAATTTTATATCCTATGGGATTAAGTGTAGTATTAGCGATCGCCTTTCGTCTTACCATAAAATAACCACTCATTGGGTCAGATACTCTACCCACAACTTCTGGTAAAATTACTAGTCCCAATACCTGCGCCCCACGGGATAAAAAGCGTCTAATTACACTCCAGCTACTCACACCACCACCCTCGACATGACGACTAGCTACTGCTAAATCTGCTCCCTGTTCAATTTTCTGCCATAATTGTGTTAGCACTTCTGGAGGATGTTGCAAATCTCCATCAATTACACCTAATATACTCCCTTTGGCCGCTTGCCAGCCACGAATTACCGCTGAAGATAGTCCCCGTTCTTCTTGACGACGCATGACCCGCAATTGGGGATAATCTGGGATGAGATTTTCCGCTACTTCCCAAGTGCGGTCTGGGCTATCATCATCCACTACAATTAGTTCATAATTACCAGGAATAGTCTGATCTAATAACCCACTCAAGATATTAACTACATTTTCAATGTTATCACGCTCTTTATAGGTAGGAATTACTACAGATAGCAGCATGATATTGTTTTCGTTCTTAGGGTCTGGTGTCAGTTCGGAAATTCTCAATGCACCGCAGGGAACTGATAATAGGGAATTTGATGAGTTTGTATTCATAAGCTACGTGGTAAATCTTAAATTGCCAAATTGTCTGTATAAAGCTTAATTTTCCATAGAGTATCATACACTTAATATGATCAAAACAAAGGGATATTGAGATTAAGGGTAAAGATGCACCTATTCGGTGAAAAGTATACTGCTATAATTAAAGAAGTTTTAAATTTTAGATAACCTGTTGAAAATAATTAGGTAAGAGCAATGGCTTATAGTGATTTTAGCTTAACTAAGTTTAGGAATAATTTTCATATTACAATTAATGAAGAAGCTGATTTATTTGCTACCGTAGAACCTATAGAAATCAGCGAAAAGTTGACTAACACTTTAGAAGAAACTACAGAACTCGCGTTAGCAATAAATACGGAAAAAGCACGCTCAGAAATGATTATTACGCCAATTTTATTAGAAGTAAGGCGTAAAGCTAATTATCAAATTAGTTTATTTTCTGGTACAGATTTTAATGTTGATATTGAGAGAGGTTTAAATGGTTATTGTGATTTTGTTATCAGTCGTTCTAAGGAACAGTTAACAATTAATGCTCCTGTACTAATTATTGTAGAAGCTAAAAATGAAAATATTAAAGGTGGTTTGGGTCAATGTGCAGCAGCAATGTTAGCAGCACAGTTGTTTAATGAACAGGAAGGTAATGAAATTAAAACTATTTATGGGGCGGTGACAACAGGAGATATTTGGAAATTCTTAAAGTTGCAAGGGACTGATATATTTATTGATTTGAATAATTATTATATTCAGGAGTTAAACAAGATCTTAGGTATTTTGTGTCAAGGAGTTTTGGGTTAAATTTCACTTCATCAATATTATCTATTGATATTGGTTCTCCTTTCAATTTATTATAAAACTTAAATAAGTCGTTTATATTTAATTGATCACCAATGACTAATATAACTGTTGATTCTATTCTTGAGTCTGCTTTAACAGATAAAGATATAACCCCGAATGATGCGGTATTTTTATTAAAACAGACCAGTCTAGAAGCAATTACACAAATTCAAGCTACAGCAGACCAATTACGACAAAAACAGGCTGGAAATACGGTTACTTACGTTATTAACCGAAATATTAATTTTACTAACATTTGTGAACAACATTGTAGTTTTTGTGCATTTCGCCGGGATGATGGTGATCCAGATGCTTACTGGTTAAACTGGGAGCAGATTTTGTCAAAAACTACAGATGCAGTGCGTCGAGGAGCAACTGAAATCTGTATGCAAGGAGGACTACACCCAGAAGCGCGAATAAATGACAAGTCTTTACCTTACTATCTGAAACTGGTAGAAACCATCAAAAGCGAATTTCCTCACTTACATTTACACGCTTTTTCACCCCAGGAAATCCAATTTATCTCCAGATTAGACGGAATTTCCTATACTGATGTCATTATAGCTTTGCGGGATGCTGGTGTCGGTTCTATGCCCGGAACAGCCGCAGAAGTGTTAGATGATGATGTGAGACGGGTATTATGTCCAGAAAAGATTAATACAGCAACTTGGTTAGAAATTGTCAGTACAGCCCATCAATTAGGTGTACCTACTACCAGTACCATATTATCTGGACATATTGAAACTCCAGAACAACAAATTGGACATTTACAAAAACTGCGATCGCTCCAACAAAAGGCAATAGAAACAGGATATCCTGCTAGAATTACGGAATTTATTGTTTTACCATTTGTGGGACAAGAAGCGCCCAAATCCTTACGCAGACGGGTAGGAAGGGATCAACCAGTGTTAACTGATTCCCTGCTGTTAACCGCTGTCGCCAGAATTTACCTGGGAAATTATATACCCAATCATCAACCAAGTTGGGTAAAATTAGGACTGGCTGGGGCTACAACGGCCTTAAATTGGGGTTGTAATGATCTTGGTGGGACTTTAATGGAAGAACATATTACCACCATGGCTGGGGCTATAGGTGGTACTTGTATGGAAGTAGAAACTTTACAGAACGCCATAGCATCTATAAACAGACCTTACCAACAACGAGATACTTTATATCGAGTCATGGAAAATGGAAAATAGACAATTGGGGAGAACTAATAATTTTTAGTAACTATACCGATTCAAGATAGGATAGACGTTGATTTAGTTGTTTTACTTAATGCTTATGAAAAGCTATTGGTCGCGTCTGCTTTCTTTAGTGTTAGTTTTAGTTATCGGCTTAATTGGTTGTAGTGGTAGTCTTGATAGTTTAACTGGGGATTATCGTCAAGATACCTTAGCTGTGGTCAATACCTTGAGACAAGCTATAGAATTACCACAAGGTTCTCCTGAACAGGCCGCCCTACAAACAGAAGCCCGTCTAAAAATTAACGATTTTTCAGCCCGTTACCAGAGAAATAGCGCTGTTGCGAGTCTTAGCTCTTTTACAACCATGAGAACAGCCCTCAACTCCCTTGCGGGACATTATAGTTCTTATCCTAACCGTCCCGTTCCTGAAAAACTCAAAAAACGCCTAGATGCAGAATTTAAAAAAGTAGAAGCATCACTAAAACGTGGCGCTTAATTTAAACTGCGAGGATTGTTTTTTGATAACTAAAATTAAATATAGGAATCCTCAATAATTTGTTAACAACAATATCCCCGACTTCTTAAATAAGTCGGGAATATGAAATTCCTAACTTTCAAAAATCAAATAGGAGTCCCATAATGACTCAACTAAAAATTAAACTGACCGTTGAAGAATTTCTCGCACTTCCTGAAAATGATACTACTTATGAGTTTGTTGACGGTGAAGCTATACCTAAATATAAAAATCAGCAAATGTCTCCTAAATTTTTTCATGGCTCAACCACAGGAGCATTATTTATAATATTTATATTATTATCTACATGGGCGCAAGCAAAAGGTCGTGTTGTTGTGGAATGGGCTATCAAATTAACTAAAAATCAACAAATTTGGATACCCGTCCCTGATTTAACTTATGTTTCCTACCACCGTCTTGCTGCTGACTGGCTTGAAGATGAAGCTTGTCCTGTTATACCAGAATTAGTGATGGAAATTATTTCTCCTGGTCAGACTTTTGGAGATATGATTGAAAAAGCCACTTATTATCTCCAAGGGGGGATTTTATTAGTGTGGATAGTAGATACAATATCTCAAACTATCACTGTTTTTACACAATCTTCTCTTCCTGTGACTTTTCGAGAACATCAAATTATCACTCATGAAATATTACCAGGATTAGAAATAACTCCTCATACCATTTTTCAACGTGCTGGTTTAATTCGTTAATTTACAGCAGTTCCCGATCTTATGAAGTACAGATATTAATAATAAAACTCTTGTGGTGCGGGCAAGATGCCCGCACAAGGTGTACCTCACTCAAAGCTACTTGCTGTAAGTTTCAAACCCCACCCCCAACCTCCTCCCCGCAAGCGAGGAGGAGGCTATGATGTATTTGACATCATTAAGAAACGCGAAGTACAGATATTAATAATAAAACTCTTGTGGTGCGGGCATCTTGCCCGCTAAAAGCCTACCTCATGAAGATGAAATCTGCTGTAATAATAAAACTCTTGTGGTGCGGGCATCTTGCCCGCACAAGGTGTACCTCACTCAAAGCTACTTGCTGTAAGTTTCAAACCCCACCCCCAACCTCCTCCCCGCAAGCGAGGAGGAGGCTATGATGTGTTTGACATCATTAAGAAACGCGAAGTACAGATATTAATCATTAGTAATCTTTTTTCTAAATAAAGCCCTATATACTGGTTCACCCTTATTGAAGGTGGCTATTTCCCGTTCCGTGGGAACTGGAAAGGGATTTTCTGCTAACCATGTTGTTGTTCCTAGCTTTTCAAATGCAGGATGTTCGTCAAAGCGATCGCACATTTCCTCTGCTACAAATTGTATATCAGATTGGAGAAAAACAACACCACCCACAGCTAAATAATTGGCTAATTCTGTTACCAATTCCCGTTGGACTACCCGACGTTTCGCGTGACGATTTTTAAACCAAGGATCAGGAAATTGAATTGTCACTTTTTGTAATCTTCCTGGAGGTAAATTGGATAACAAGGAAACTAGGGAGTTATTCACATTCGCAAACATATAATGTAAATTTTTTAACCCCATTTCCTCACAGATTCTATTGGCTTCTACTACCAACGGTTCTCGAATTTCTAAGCCTAAAAAATTCCAATTTGCTTCTATTTGCGCCATTTTCAACACAAATCTACCCCTAGCACAACCAATATCTAAATGTAGTGGTAGGTTTGGTTGTGTATAAATACTTTCCCAGTCTGGAGAAGCGGTTGGGGTTTGAAATTTACTCGCAAGGGGGTTAACGTGCTGACGAACTCGAACAGGTGACAAAATTTACTCTCCTCAAAAATAAAAATCTTTAACAAATGTATACAAATATTATTAAGTCTAAATATTCCCACACTAGTATACACAGTCAAGGTTATACTTTGAGAATAATAATTTTTTCCAACTAGATTTTTAACATTTTCTTAACCCAATGAAACTCAATTTTCGGTTTGCTATAGTTAGCGATTTACACATTGCGCTTCCTGAAACTATTTGGGATCACCCTAGTCGTTTTCATTTGGTAGAGGTAAGTGTTCCGGCTTTTGATAGTGTCTTAGCACATTTAACCCAATTAGATTTAGATTTTTTGTTGATCCCTGGAGACCTAACCCAACATGGTGAATCAGTAAATCACAAATGGTTACAAAATAGATTATCTCAATTACCTTTTCCATCTTACGTGATTCCTGGTAATCATGATATACCTGTTTTGATGGCTAATGAACAATCCATTGGTTTTGCAGATTTTCCCTATTATTATCAACAATTTGGTTATGAAAATCCTCAACAACATTATTATAATCGTCAGATATTCCCAGGAGTGAGATTAATCGGTCTTAATTCTAACTCATTTAATGATCAAGGTCAGCAAATAGGCAGGTTAGATAATCAACAACTTCAATGGTTAAAAAAGGAATTAGCAGCAATTGGGGATGATTTAGTTTTGGTAATGATTCATCATAATGTGGTTGAACATTTACCAAATCAGTCTTGTCATCCCATGGCGAATCGTTATATGCTAGAGAATGCAGCAGAACTGAGGCAATTATTACAAGACTATGGAATTAAGTTAGTATTTACAGGACATTTGCACGTTCAAGATATCGCCTGTTCCCAAGGGATATATGATATTACAACTGGTTCTTTAGTCAGCTATCCTCATCCCTATCGGGTATTGGAATTTAACCGTGACGAATTAGGTAGGGAATCTTTACAAATTGTTTCTCATCGTGTAGAATCATTACCAGATTTTCCCAATTTACAAACACTATCACGAAAATGGATGGGCGATCGCTCCTATCCGTTTGTACTCAAATTATTAACTTTACCTCCCCTGAGTTTACCATTAGACCAGGCACAAACACTAGCACCCGGTTTACGGGATTTTTGGGCGACCATTGCCGATGGTGATGCTATGCTAGAATATCCACACTTCCCCATTCATGTCCGTCGTTACATCGAAGAATATAGCGCGGTTAATGGTGGGAACACAGCTTTCATTGATAATCACAGTACGCTTTTAATTGGTCATTAATACCTCTTTACTGTCACCTGTCCCCTCTTTACTGTCACCTGTCACCGTGGCGTAGCACCTGTCACCTGTCCCCGTGGCGTAGCACCTCTTTACTGTCACCTCTTTACTGTCACCTGTCACCTTGTCACCTGTCACCTATTCTTCAAGAGAACGACAAATGGCAAATACGGAAGTATAACCATGCAGGAAAGTTCTACCACTGACAGGACCGATTTCACCACCGCAGAAACAGCCACCCACGGGTATATCATGCAGATAACGGCTAAAAAGTTGGGAATCAAAATTAGGTTGGCCATAAAGTCCTATCCCTCGTCCTAAACAGGTAAACATTAAAGCCCCGACGGGAGACGGTTGACTAGTATTTTCATTTTCATTTTGATATTCTTGGAGTAGATTTTCTAAATCTTGGGACGAAGCCTCCGCTTCCCGCAAGTGAAATTGTAACCTTTGACCGGCACGAATGCGATCGCTAATAGCGATCGCCCCAGCTTTAGGGTCTACCCCCAAAATATTCCGAATTAAAAAATCCCCCGAATGTAAATTCATTCTAAATTCATCCATTGCTAAACCGACAAATAAAGAATGTTGTGCTAAAGTTCGATCTTCTTCACTCAAACTACTAATTAAATTTCGCAATACCATCAAAGGCACTTTTTCATCCAACTCTAAAATAATATTCCGTTCCGCTTTAGTGACCTGTAATGGTTGACCAATGGGACGACAACCTTGGGAAACAATAGTATCTAAGACGATATTGCCAGTTAAAGCTATACCTATCGTACCTTCTCGACATAACTTATCATTACAAAATAAACCCACAGGACCATTTATAAAGCCACTGCTGGCCTGTCCTCCTACCACCACCGAACCTGGATAAGCAAAATCTAACCCCTGCAATAGATCATTAGTTGCTGAACCAAAAGGACTGGACAAGAGAATAAATTGGGGTACTGGTGACGGTGGTACACCCACTAAATCAATCCAAGCATTGGGGGAACTATCGGAATCTGGCAATTCTTCAGCTAAAATATGAAAAGGTCGGATTTTTACACCCGGAAGATGGGCTAAAGTCAGACTTAGGGCAGGTTCTGCTTCTATTTCTTCCGTTTTTCCAGTCTGTTTCCTGCCAATTACACCCCCTGCACTACAACCAATTAATACGGGTACAGAAAGTTTTTCTGCCAATAAAGGTAAAAGCCTTGTATACTCACTCATAAAAGCAGAAGAAATGAATACCAGCCCTAAATCCGCTGGTGCTGTTAAAGATGCCACAGCTTGTTCTACGACATCGTTAATAGCCGCTTCTAAAGAAGAACGGGTTGATAAAGCATTTGTCCACTGCATTTGATCTACCATGAGTTTTCGGTGTGTTTCTGTTTTGAGGTTAGTTGAATATTTTAACTAAGTTTGTCACTTTGTTGGTGATTAGGGAATAGGGAACTCTGAGCAGGGAACTCTGAACAGGGAATAAATTGGTGTGTACTTCATTAGACAGGGATTCGCTATATAAACACTTATTCAGAACTTATTCAAATACAGGAGGCCATAATTCAGAAATAGCAATTTCCCAACCAGGAAATAATTCACTTACAGTTAATTTATCATCTTCTGTTAATAATGTCATTTTCCCATCAGGACGATAAACAGTAACAGTTAATTCATCAGGATTAACAAGAATTGCTACCTTAGCACCTAATTCTAAAAACAATTTGAGTTTATCTTCTAATTTAGAAACTCTATCAGTTTTTGATTTAATTTCTACCACTAAATCAGGAACTAAATTCCCAAAATCTCTCACAGTCCGTTTTAATCTTTGAGCAGAAACAAAGGAAACATCAGGAGCGCGTAAATCAGTATTTGGCATAATAAACCCACCACTGGAGTCAAATATTCTCCCTAATTTACGAGGATTAGTCCATAATTTTAGCAAATATATGAACTCAGCACCAATTTCACTAGATTCTATATCCGATGGACCCATAATTAAAATATTCCCTTCTTGTAGTTCTATTTGATAGTCGTTATCATCATCTTTTAATATTTGTTCTATTTTTTCTACGTTGTCAATTGTCAGAGTCATATAATTTTCATCTCCAGTGATATTTGTGATGATTCGATATTATAGCATTTCGTCAAACTATGTAGGATGCGTCAGATATTATAAATCTATTTATTGATATAATTTACAGCAGTTCCCGGCATTATGAAGCACAGATATTAATGATAAAACTCTTGTGGTGCGGGCATCTTGCCCGCATAAAGTATACCTCACTCAATCTGAACGTGCTGTATGCAGTAGCAAAGCACCTTACTTATCTATTTTTATCTCTGCATATTCTTGTTCTGTTAGTGCAAATTCGGGGTCTATGATTTTCACTTCTTGATAAGTTAGTTCATAAAGTTTATAAACCATATTGTCTATTTGTTGTTCTAATGCAGTGGTATCTTTACCTTGAGATTTGAGGGTTATAATTTCTTCTGCTTTTTTAATAAATATATTTTGGACATTTTCACAGGTTAACATAATAGGAATACGCGACGTTACAGGACTATCAAAATGTATTGTTTTAATTGCTTTTCCAAGTATAAAAAGATAGACATACCAATTTACAAGTTTTGAATTTAATAAGCACCAAATATATTTAGATGATATCTCATCTTTTTTTATGGTAACTTGATTAATAGTATCTACTAAAATTAGGTCAGTTTGTTCAGAAATACAGCTAATAATTTGAATATGTTCATAAGGTTTATTAATATGGGCTACAATATTCTGTACAAGCACAGAATTTCTATTAATTTTTGCTTTTTCACTAATTAAAATGGCATCATTGATATATCCTTTAATATTTCTAATTCCATATTTATTAATTTCCTTACCTCCTATAACTGCATATTTACCTTCTGTAACTAAATGTTTTTGTAATCCAATTTCCCCTCTACTATTATCAGCAATATCATTGAGAAAATTACTTTTTTCAAAAATCTTATTACCAATAATGAGTTCACTATTATTAATTCCATTGGGGAAAAGCCCAAATTTTGTCTTTAAGTTTTTGTGGATATTACCCATAAAATTAAAAGATTTATCAGCTTTAAATAAGATTGATTGATAGTTATTTAGTATTTTACCTTTATGTATAGAAATAATGCAAACTTCAAGTTTTACATTTTCAAATGCTTTTCCACAGTCTGCAATCAAAGAAATTTCTTTCTCAACAAAATCTCTTATGTCTGCATAATTTGATGCAAAAGTGAATGATTTGGGAAGAATATATGTTTTTATGCTCTTTTCTTTAGTCAATAAAATACCTCTTTCAATGAAAAGTATTGCAGTTTCAGAAGTTTTTATTTGATATTTTTCTTGAAAAAACTTAATATCTAATGTACTTAATTTTGCACCATAAGGAGGATTAGCAATAACAATATCAAAACCCACATTTTCCACAACCTGCTGATTCATGACTTCAGGAAAATCTAACCTCCAATCAAAGAAATTAAGAAACAGATCAGGATGATCTTTTAAATGTTTAAGTTCCCGAATATTTTGTTTCCAACCAACAGTTTGTAAATAAATTTCCGTTTGCTTAGTTAAAGCTTTACCCCTACCAGTGGGTTTAGTTTCCATACCCTTACTTTTAATCATCAATTCCAATTGACTTATCAACAAATCAACTTTCAAATTACGGATATCCACAGCTAATTTTTTCTTATCGCTATCAGGACTAAAAAACTGCTTTTGTTTCTCACTAATTTTCCTGAGAATTTCTTCCGGTTGGAAAACATCAACTAAAAGACTACCTTGTTTAACATCCTTCATTTCCCAATCAATATCAATAATATCATCACCTAACTTACTTACCAAACTATTACCCACCACAATTTTATAATCAAGATTAGGTAAAGCTTTGGGTTGTTTTTCATCTACAATTAAACTCAACCAAAAACGTAATCTAGCAATATCCACAGCACCCCGTTCAATATCTACCCCATAAATACTATTTTGGATAATATTTAATTTCACTTCCGCACCATCAAAATTAGTCGTATTCCCAAATTCCAAGGTATGTAGAGTTTGTTTTGCGGTAAATATTTCATGTAACAAACCCATAGGAAAAGCACCAGAACCAATAGCAGGATCACAAATCTTTACCTTATCCAAAGCTTGATTAAATTCAGCAGCATACTTTTTAATTAACTTTTGATCATCATCATCTAATTTATTTTTCAGTAACTTTTCAATTAATGTCCTATTTATTTGTTTAGATGCATCAAATTTAGCTAAACTTGCATCAGTAATAACTTCATAACCGTGATTTTCAAACCAAGTAGTCAGATATTCAATCAAACTTTCCTGACACATATAATGGACAATTTCTTTCGGAGTGTAATATGCACCCTTATCTTTATTATCTTCCAGTAAATTCTCAAAAATATGACCTAACATTTCCGGGTCAACAGCTATAGTATGATCATCAGGATCATCTTCATAGATAGTAAAATTATATTGATCAAAAAAGTTAAAAAGATTTGCAAATAAATAGTCAGGAAAAACTAAACTACGATAATTTCGATTATCTTCCTCAAATAAACCCCCATTTAAGTAGGGTATTCTACAAAGTTGATTTTCACCAAGTTGAATTAAATCCTGAGGACGTTTTGTATTTAAAGTATCAAAAAATAACACAGATAAAAAATCTTGATAAAAAAGTTCTTTATGGGTAAAATTCTGAAATTGATTAGTTAAAAAATGATCATCACCATTTCCCCAAGTTTCATGTTCTGGGACACCTAACCAGCCTTTTTTCTGGATAAAATATAAAAAGACAATCCTTCCCAATAATTTTTTATTAAAATCACGAATAGTTTTTTCATTACCATTAAAGATAGTTTGGTAAATTCCTGGTTGGGAAATGATATATTTACAGAATATATCATAATGTTTTTTATATTCCTGGAAAAATGTTTGAGAAAGTTTTTCTACAGAAAACGCTTCTTTGATATCATCTAAAGTAGCTTTATTACCTTTATTAATAATGCGTTCAAACCGTTCTACCGCAGTTTTAATACTTTCACCCTCACCTAATATATAAGTATAGCGTTTAGGTTCGGTGGTGATTTTTATAAATTCTCCTTCTGGGTCATAACCTGTTAATTCGGAAACGTAGGTAAAACGCCAATTTGTATTTTCTGGATGATGATAAACAATGAAAGCAGCATCAATATTTTGCCAATATTTACGCAATAAATTTCTTAATCCTACCCGATTTCGTTCTAAGATAATACCATTTGCTAGGGTGACTTCATAAACTGCGATTTGTCTATCAATACCATTTTCGTCAAGTAATATATAGCCTAATTTTTGAGCATTGGTAGCCACATGATCATCAATACCTGTCAAGTTTTCAGGGGTTGATAATAATTGTACGTTAGCAAATGTTTGTCCTAGAAATTGTTTCCATTTAGCTTGGTTGTAGGGTTGGTTAAATAGGTTTTGGATTTGTTGTTTTTTCATAATTTTGGTATAGGTTAATTACATTCATTTCTTAGTTCACGTAGGTAAACTTTGTTTGTGTAGCACCGAATTATATTCGCAGGTTTAATTCTTTCTTATTGCTGTTTTATCCACTGTCGAAACTTCCTTAAAGTAGGACTTCTCCCAAGAATACGACTTTCTTGAACGAATTGAGGAATTATTGGCAAAATTGGTAAATTAGGAAAATTAGGACTAACTTCTGATTCTATATATTTACCATTTTGTAGAATATTAATGTATAATTTATCATCTTCATATCCCCATACTTCAGGAACTGCTAAAGCTAAATAAGCATCTAATTGTGTTTTGGAAGTAACATCAATTTCTATGACTAAATCAGGAGGAGGATCAATAGTTAAATCTATTTTTTGTTTACCAATCATCTGTAGATGATTTTGAATATAAAATGAATCATCTGGTTCTATACCACTATTCATATCTTGACATTTAAAAGTAGTTGAACCAAAACATTCACAATCAATTTCTAACTCCTCTAGGATAATTTTCACTAAATCTCCAATAATAACTTTCGCTACTTCATGCTTAAGTAACGGCATTTTAATTTCTAAATTCCCCTGATAATAAGCTAATCTACTCCCACGATTTTCTCCTAATTCTGTTAATATTTCTTCAAATTCCGGCCAAGAAATTTTGTGTAATATAATTCTATGTCCTGGTGGTACTGTTAATTGTCTTAATTGTATTGTCACCATATTAGAAAAGGGGTAAGATGATTATATAAAAGATTCAGAAATAATTAATACTGGTTTCTCAACTTTTCTTTTTTCTCCTTTTAGGAAATTGGTTGAATCTAGACTATATTTTTCAGCGATTTTATCAAGTTCCAAAATAGCTACATCTAATTTTAACTTTTTCTTTTGTAATTTGTCAACATCCGCAGGTAAATTAGTGTATTTTCCTATATCAATTAACATGATAATTTTCTTAATATTTTCCCTTTGTTTTTCCATAATTTTAGGATGATTAATAATTTGAGACAGGAACTTTTTAGCATTTTGGGCTACACCTCCGAACGCTTCTGGATCTATTTGTGATTGTACTAAGTTATATTCTATCCTTTCAAAATGCTTGATAGCGTTATTGATGTGATCATGATGGTTAGCGATTAATTCTTCAGGTTTTTCGTTTTCATCAGCTTCAAATATTTTAAATGCTTCTAAGGGTGTAATCTCTCTGGGTTGGTTATGACTATCTATCCAATAAAACTCAAATTTTTTATCTGTCTTTAAAAAAGCAATTGTACCATTTTGTAAAGCAGGTTTTTTAATTGCAGTGGAATTTCTACCTACTCTCGATTTTAACGGCATTTTTTGGATTTTCTCAAACCAAGTTTGATGTTTTTTTCTAAAGTTTCTTAAAAAGTACAAAAATCTTAATCTTTCGTCTTGTTCTTCCTGATAATTCCCGCTAAAAAGTTTAACTTCATCTAAAATTTCCTCAGTAGAGAATACTTGATTATCTTCTCCAAATGCAGTATGAAAAGCCTGAATTTTCATCAAAGCAGTTTTGTTTAACTGAATTTGTGAATCTCCCTGTGCTGAGGGATAAAAAACATAGTTATAAATTGCATTGGCCTTTGTCCCAATGCGATTAACTCGGCCAATTCTTTGCATTAACTTAGTTGAGTTCCAAGGTGTATCATAGTGAATAATCACATTAGCACGATGTAAATTTACACCTTCTGCTAAAACCTCTGTAGTCATGATAATACTATAATCATTTACCTGTTTATCCACCGCACAATTAGCATCAAAATTACTAACAATAGTATCATAAAGCTGTTTTCTATTTTCACTAGAAACTACCAAGACATCTTTGCGAAATTTAGCCTTTAAAGCCTGGGACAAATAATCAACAGTATCCTTTGATTCAGAGAATATCACCAATTTACCTTCTAAATTCATCTTTTTATCAAAAAACAGATTATTTAATTTAGTAATAAATACATCTAATTTCGGATCATTTTCAATTGCGTTCCAATCTTCCACTAATTCGCTTAAAATTTCAGCATCTTTCCTTAAACTTTCAATAAAATCAGGTTTAAAATCCGTACTTTTAAAAGTTTGATTTTTAGGATTTTCTTCGCTTAGTCTCTCAATTTCTTTTTCGATTTCTTCCTCACTCCAACCCTTATCTAACAACTTATTAATATTAGTATCAGGAGCTATAAATATTTTATCATTAGCAAACATAGTAATCATTCTCTTAGTTGCTTGTTGAAAATTAGTTAATGATTTTTTAAAAGCATAAAAACTACTTTCCAATCTTTTCACTAATTGGGTTTTCATGATAAATGCTAAAGATTTAGAAACCGTTTCCGCATTTTCATAATACTTACTTTGAATTTCTGGATTTAACCCCGCAATAGCTTGATAACGACTATATGTAAGTTTATATGTCAGTTGTTCCTTACCAGTCAGATAAATCACAGTTTTATGAAATAACTCATTTAATTTTTCATCCATAAGATATTCCACTTTTTGAGGTGGTTTTACTTGAGGAAATATAATTCCTTGCGCTGCTAAATCTAATTTATATTCAATAATATTTTCTAAATCTGTTCTAGTTCTTCTAATAGTAATAGGTTCAATTACCTTACTCCTAATTTCTCCATAAATTGCTCTGAGCTTATCCACATCTAATTCTTCAAATCGTTTCAAACTTTTATACTGTTCCATTAAAGGATTAAAAAAAGCAGTTAAATTTGTAATTGGTAGGGTTGACTGTCTAGCGTCTTGAAACATTTGAATTTGATAATAAATGTCATCTGGACGATTATTTAAAGGTGTCGCAGATATTAAAATTACTTTTTTTTGATTACCGGGAATTAAACCCTGATTTATTCTGGGACTTTTACAAATTAATTGCAAGTTTTGAAAAGCACCAGTTTTATGATGACGAAATTTATGGGCTTCGTCAACTATCACTAAATCATATTCTTCCTTGTTCCAATAATCTTCATGTTGTGTTAATATCTTATCAAGACTACCATTAGTGATAAACTTGGTATATTTGTCAATATTAAAATATTTGCAAGTGTTTTTCCAGTTCTTTTCTACTGCTGGAGGATAAACAACTAATATTTTTGTATTGTTTCTGCCATTTTCCATTAAAAACTTTTTAGCTACCATAACTGCGATTACCGTTTTACCTAATCCCACCACGTCAGCTAAGATAAAGCCATTGTGCTTGATCAACATATTAAAACCTTCATTTACAGCATCAACTTGATAAGAAAGTTTTTTAAAATTTTCCGGTAAATCACCAATAGAATCAGCATCATAACTAATATGATCACCAACATATTCACTAAAATATTCACTCAGTAATTTTATATATAATTCAAAGGGAGTGGTTTCTGCATTCAAATAAGTTTCTTTAGTAATATCTTTAATATCAACTGGTAATATATCAACAGATTCAACCCAAAGTTTCTCAAATTCCGTAGTCGCAAATTGCACATCCTCATATTCCGTTAATTGCACATTAAACTCATAATTATAAAAATTTCCCCCACCCAAACCTGCATCTGTGAGATTAGAAGAACCAGTTATGACCGTAGCTGGTGTATGTTGATTAAATGGTTCAGGACGTAAAATATAAACCTTCGCGTGCATCTTTTTTTCTGGATGTGCTTTGACTTGAATTTTGTTTTGAATTATGTCATCAATAAATTGTAAAATCCCTTGTTCAGTCTCTTGATCATAATTAGCACTTTGAATATCTTTTTGAATTTCCCGAATAAAATCTGCTCTTGTCCTTTCCTCATGTTTAAAAAATTCCAGCCCTGATTTTTGAGCATTAGCCAGCATTTGATCAACATTAATTCCTACTAATATTCTAATCTGGGGAACTTTGTCTAAAAATGGTCTAATCCTAAAATAACCTGATGCTCTAAAATATCCTACCAAAGCATCAAAATATTGAATATGAGGATTATATGTAAACACCCCTGCAAACTTGTTAATTAGGGTATTTTCTTCGCTATTAGTAAAAAATTTTGTTGACATATTAATGTTTTTTGGATATTCTTTCCCCCATTCTCCATAATATTACTTTTTAAAGCTAAGTAGGTGAACGGAAAAAAACCGACATCAGTAACGAAAAGTAAAGTTGCTCAAAACCGTTCGGCTGACGCTCACGGCGAAGCCCCTTCCCAGTTAAGAGTTCCCAGTTAAGAGTTCCCTGTTAAGAGTTCCTTTGTCATAACGACAATTTTTAACGCCCACTTACTTACTTTTTAAAGCAATAGATAATTGTCGTAATCTTTCACTAACTTCTAAATTAGATGCTTGTGATTTTAAATGATTTAAATTATTTGGTATCTCCGCTAATAAAAGCGGATTTCCTTGTAACCATTCATTCAAAGCTACCCCCGTCCAAGTACCTTCCTTTTCTCGAAAACTATCAACTAAACCCTTGAGTTCTTGAATACAATAGGATTCAAAACTAGCAGCGTTAAAAATTGCAAACTTTAAATATTCCTCAAAAGCATTAAGATCATTTTCCACTTCAAAAATTACCGCTTGTTGTGGTATTTCATTATTAATAGCTGCTGTTGCTATTCCTGTTACTGTTCCCGTTATTCCCAATACTTGTTGACGAACTTCTAAGTTAAAAAGTAAATCTGCACCATATTTGACATATCTTTTCAGAAGACTATAAGCAGGTTCTTTACCACTATAATAATTGTCAACAATTTCAATATCTACCCCCAGACCTTTAATGATTTTATTGCGAGTGTCACTATTAACAGGACCTCTAATTAATGCTTCTGCGACAGGCCGCGCAAACCGCAAAAATAAAACACTGAGACTATTTTCCAATTTAGCTAAAAAATAATCTTCTGAATTTTCAATTAACCTAGCTTTTACTTGATCACTTCCCCATAATAAACTTGTCATATATGTAACCAAGTTTAAGGATTCATGTTGTAATTCTAAAGCCAATTGTCTAGCAATATTAGATAAAAGTCTACTTATATCATTATACAAATCCTCTCTCCAAGCAAAGTTAGCTTTCATTCTATCAAATTCAGGATTAGAATTAGCCAAAAAGATAGTATCTTTCTTTTTAAATGTTTCCCCTCGGAGTTTCTGCATTTCCTGATCAACGATTTCCAGATATCCTTCTCGAAACTTCTCTATTTGAGTTAAGGAATTAGCAGTTAAATCTTCTACAGCTTTATTAACAACATAGGTATCATAATATTTTTGTAAATCAGCTTTAATGATTAACCATTTTTGATTCCACCATTCTGCAAATAAAACCCGTTGATTGTTTTCTGCAAATAGCTTGGCCTGTTCAGGATTTTCTGGATGATTTTTACTAACTAAACGATAAATTTCTTCAGATGTGCTAATAATTGTATTTAGAGAAGCTTCACACCGTTTCCTTAAAATAGCGACTCTTTCAGTATTAATATAATCAAAGATTTTCTCCTTAATTATCGGCATACCAGTAGCATCTGTTTTGAGAATTTCCACATCATCAATACCTGTTAATCTCTGCAAATGAGATTGAATAACATGAGTATCTCCTATTTCTAATTTAGTTTGTTCTCCAGCGATATTATTTAATAGCAAATATGCACCAGCAGAACCAGAAACTATTCTATGATTTGGTAAATTTGCCCGTTTTAACCAATCTTGAGCAGCTTCTTGAATGTGGGTTTTCATTGCTTCTGCACTACCTAATGAATCAATGCGACTTAAAAATACAAATAATTTATCAGCAACGGTGACGTTTTTATCTCCCTGTTCTGTAAACTTAATGATTTCTAATTCCTTTTCTCGCAGACTGGTAAAACGCTGTACTAATATCACAGCATCACAATCTGATAACATTTCTTGAGCTTCGTCAACGTGCTTTGCTAAACCAGAATCTAAACCAGGAACATCATAAAATACAATCCCTTCCGCTTGTGCAAGTTTGTTTGTATAAAGTCTCGCTTCTAACACAGCATGAGCATATTTTTCATCTGCTACATACTTTTTTAAAGGTTCTCGAATATCCTCTAATCTCGTAAATGGAAATGTTAGATTTCCTTCTTGTCTCACTTCTTGTAAAGTGATTTCATTGGTGCGAATAGTATTAATATCTTCTTGAGCTTGAGCTTTTTCTAATTCTTTGAGTAAGTTGATAAATTCAGCTTCTGTCTTTGCTTGTACTTCTAATCTTTGTTCTGATTCATGTTCAACCGAATAAATTTGTGTGGTAGTAAATGTACATCTTCCTCCCTTCGCTGGAAGTAAGTCACATTCTAACCAAGCATTCACAAAAGTGCTTTTCCCGGCTTTTTCTAACCCGACTACTGCAATGCGAAATTCCCGTTTTTTGAGTCTTTCCAGTTGACGACGTGCGGGTTGTGCTTCTTGTAATAGGATTTGTTTTAATTTAGGGGGAACTTCTGCTTGAGGTAAGTTGGCTAAATTAACCGCGTGTCTTTGGATGTTTAAAGCGTCGGTTAAACGGGTTTCATAGTAGGAAGATGCTGTTTTCCAATCCATTGTAGATACTCCTTAAATAATGCGGTTAAAATTTTCTAAACCAGATACAGATAGATATTTCAGACAAGCTATTTTTCTCACCACACCTTGTCCATTAGCAGGAAGATTTCTCTTTAAAATGTATGGAACTTTTTTTCCCATGATTCCTGGTGCATCAGCAATATTAATTCTGATGTAAACTTCTCTTTGTTCACTTACATTCGTCATATTTTCCTCAGTTAATTCTAGCTGATTTTGTATCATATCTGCTTCTGCTGGTTCTATACAGAGAAAATATGCAGAATTATCTATTAATTTTTCTAAATCAGAGATATCAATAGGATAATTTTCTCTTATATTTCCTCCCAATACCGAGGCTGGTACAACCAAACACAAGGATACAGGTGATACAGTTTGAGGATTTTTTTGTGGTGGTGAAAATTTACCTGATGGTATAGTTTTAGAACTTTGTGGTTGCTGAAGATATATAAGATAAGCAGCAAATCCTACAATTAAACATCCTGCAACAATCATCAGTAATGGGAGATCATTATTTTCCATATATTTACTCAAATCCGGTAAGTTGTTAGGGGGTTGTTTTTGATCATTTGACGTACTCACAAAAAGACTCAAGAGGTTATCTCTTAATAATGCTTTACTAACAATACCAAATGATGAGCAAATTTTTGTCGCCGATTCTTGTAGAACTATTGAATATATCACTTAACCTAAGACTCCTTTTTTTCATTTTTTATGTCGGGATAACGGGATAAATTTCTTCAAAAAATGCGGTTAAATTCGTCTAAACCAGATACAGATAAATATTTAAGACAAGCTATTTTTCTCACCACACCTATTCCATTAGCAGGAAGATATCTCTTTAAAATATATGGAAATTTTTTTCCGATGATTTCTTCTGCATCAGCAATATTAATTCTGATGTAAACTTCTCTTTGTTCACTTACATTCGTAATATTTTCCTCAGTTAATTCTAGCTGATTTTGTATAGTATCTGCTTGTGCTGGTTCTATACAGAGAAAATATGCAGAATTATCTATTAATTTTCCTATCTCAGAGATATTAATGGGATAATTTTCTTTGATATTTCCGCCTAATACCGAAGCCGGTACGACCAAACACAAGGATTGAGGATTTTTTTGTGGTGGTGAAGAGTTACCTAATGGTATATTTGATGGTATATTTGATGGTATATTTTTAGGGCTTTGTTGTGCTTTTCTGAGAAATGAAAGACAAGCAGAAACTCCTACAATTAAACATCCGATCACAACAATTTGAAATAGCTTGAGATCATTATTTTCATATTTACTCAAATCCAGTAAGTTGTTAAAGACTTCTTGGAACTGTGCTGTGATCTGTTGTTTTTTACCATTTGGCGTACTCACAAAAATATCAATGATGTCAGATAATATAGATAAGTCCTCTTCTACCGATGCTTTATCACTAATATTTGATAATGAGAGAATTTCTTGGGCATTTTCTGGAACTATTAAATGTATTACTGTAAAGAGAATTCCTTTTTTATGACCGTTTATGTGGGGATAAACTTTTTCAAAAACTTGTTCATAAAGGGTCTTTAAGTTTTGACCTGGGGAGGATACTAGTTTTTTGTTGCTCATATCATTGTATTTTTGGATGGATAGATCTTATTTTACTTACAAGATTAGTTCTTGAATTTCCAGGAAGTTTCTAAACCAGAAAATTCTGCTGATAGATTTTGAGCTTTTGCTTGCATAGGTAGCCAAACATCTTTTTGTTTTTCATAATCTAAGGTAATTTCTTGGTTAGCTCTATCCAGTTTTTCTTGATAACGATCAAGAATATCATTCTGAATATTATTTACATTTTTTTTTAGAACGTCAATTTGTTCTAACAACCAACGCGCAATTTGATTTACTATTTTAATTTGTTCACCTTGTGATTGGATAATCCAACCTGCTAGTAAGTCTTCCACACTAGGTACTTGAGCATTATCACTAGAACGGGTTTCATATTGGGTTTCATAAAAAGTATGTTCCCAAAGCCATAATGTGTACCAATCTCTTCGCTTTTTTTCAATCTTTATTGCTTCTAGCCATGTTCCTTGTGTAATCGCAAATCCTGCTGTAAACTGAAAATTGAATGTTAGTTGATGATCAACTTGATTGAGTTGATAATCAGAAAACTTGATAGATATATCAGGTGCAATTGTATTTAATCCATCTTCAGTATAAGACAAATGGTGACGAAATAGTTGAGATACAGCTTCATAAATCCTATTTAATTCTTGGGTAGAAATTTGCTTTAATACATCCTCTATGACAATATTGAGGTGGATAGCTAATTCATTCAGTTCTTCATTGATTTTTTGAAGTTGATTTTTCTCTTCCTCTGTCTTTGCTTCCATTGTTTTACCTTCTTTAGCAACGGCAGCAGTATAACCCAAGTTGACTAAATGATTTAAGTTTCTGGATAGTAAATTTACATCTGAAATATTTGCCTTTTTCAAATTTGGATTGTTTAAGTCTATCTTACCAGTTTCTAAAGACTTGGCTACCGCTTCTAATACTTCCTGAAGTCCTTTTCTTAACGCATCACGCCATCCAAACAGGGGAGATAATTTTTCTCCCAATTCTTTATATGGTGCTACATTTTGCAATTCCGCAATTGCCTTTTTGATATGATTTACAGCATCATCTTTTAATTCCTCTTTTAATTCCTCTGCTAGAACTTGCTTAACTTTTGTATCTAATTTTTCAAAAGGTTTTCTTAAATTTGTATCGCTAATTTTCAGAAAACGCTCAATTGATGATCTAATCTGTGATATCTTTTCACATTCTTCTTGATACCGTTCCTCCGAACTATTAAGAATAGCATTTGTTGTCTGTGTTGCCCATTCCGCGATCGCATTTCCAGCAGCTATATTAAAACGTTCTATAATTTGGGGAATTACTAACTGGGGAAAATGTTTATTAATATGTTCCCTGAGATTTTCCTGAAATTCCTCACCATAGGATTTGTCCCATAATGCTTCAGCAACTCTATTTTTATCGTGTCTATTCCATTTTTGTGTATTACGTGGCAAATCTTCTAAAATATCTTCAATTAAGCCATTAAAATGATTATCGGCTTTTTTACAAGCTTCAGCACTGTAAAAATCATCTTGGTTTTGAATTTGCAAAGCTAACAAAGCAGGCCATGTACTCAGTTTAACTACTTTTAAATTTTCAATATCTTCTGTATATTCCTTTAATTGCTCAGTTAATTCATTTTTAATATCACGAATAGCTTTTTCTACAAACCGATTTTCTGATTCTGGCCAGCTTCTATCGGCTCGAAAAACATCAATCCTATTCAGTGCAAAAAGCATCCGCGCTGGAGAACCACCTAAATCTTTTACCTGCTGTACTACCTCTTGCAATAAACTTTTTACCTTCTGAGAATCTGTCTCAGCACTATTATAAGTAACTATACACAAAGCCTCTCGACATTGTTTAATCACATTAGCATTACCCTGATCACCCACATAAGCTAAACCAGGTAAATCAAGTATTCTTACTCTTGTTGCTTTTGGTAATTGTAATTGAGATTCTTTTAACAGTCGAAAAGGATAAGTAATTGTAGATTGGGGACAGGCTAAATTAGGTTGGGTTTCTCTATTTTCGATATAACCTATCATTGCTTGATAAAGACGTTGATAAATTTT
The DNA here is from genome assembly GCF_014696755.1 of Anabaena sp. FACHB-1391. Taxonomy (NCBI): domain Bacteria; kingdom Bacillati; phylum Cyanobacteriota; class Cyanophyceae; order Nostocales; family Nostocaceae; genus Anabaena; species Anabaena sp. FACHB-1391. The sequence goes on from NZ_JACJQS010000016.1 coordinate 27,961, forward strand.
ATCGTCACTAATGCCTCTCCATTCTCCACATTCCCATAACGCCCCTGGTGTTTCATGAATGATCAGAGATTTTTCTTGACTATACTCAATGGTCACTGCACCAGCGCTCATTTCACTAACTGCAACCGGGACAATTTCCGCACCACATAGCAAATTAACCAGAGTGCTTTTACCACTGCTGGTAGTTCCCGTTGTGGCCAGGGTGAGAGTAGGATTTTGTAGTTCGTAGACTAATTGATTTAATGCTGTTTCTAATTTATCGGTAAGTTCTTGTATTTCCGGTTGATAACTCTCCGGTAGGTGCTGGGATATTTCTGTATGAAAGTTATCCCAATATTGAGCTAGTAGTTTGGCTTTAGACTCGATTTCTGCAAATACTTTGTATACTGAGTTGCTCATATTGCCAAATCCATACTTGGTAACTTTGGGTGTTGTCTGGTTGAAAATCCTATTACATAGTATATACATAGAATGTTTCATAAAGCAAGTCCAAGCAAAAAATAGCTTAGTAACAATAGCTCCACCGGAATTTGGTGACAAGTTTAGTCAGGGGTGCTAACTTATCTGGTGATCTCATTCCCATACTCTGTATGAGAGTGAGATATACGCACATTTAATTTTCACCAGATGTTTATTGGCAAAAATTCCCCTTCTTCCCTACTACCTAATTTAAAACTGCTCTAAATACTGATTAAGATCCTCAATAACGCGGGTAAGTTCCGCCTCTGTTGTCAACCGAATACCTAAATTGCGAATTGTTAACAAAACTTTAGCCGCAAAGGGAGTAGGCCAGATATTAGGATTACAAAATATCTCCACAAATACATCCCCAGTATAACGATACTCCAGGGAGGGTTGGGGGCTAACTTTACCTGTACCTGGGGTGGTTTTAGCAGCAACAGCTTTGAGGCTTTTCATTAATTCATTGATTTCTGCTTTTAATTCTTGCGCTGCTTGGGGTGAAAAACTGAAGGAAACAGAACCTTCTACTAGATTTAGTGTTAAAGGTACAAAAGACATAAGCTACTTATTAAAAATAATTCGTAATTATCCATATTACCTCAAGATGCTCCCAGATACCCAACTTCTCAAAGAAGTTGAGAATCTTTTTGTGTAATAAAGATATTAATTCTTAATTAGCAAATTTTGACCTATTTCCTGGATATTTATTCCTAGAAATAAATACCTATTGTTGTACAGTAAGAGAATAAATTCTCTATTCTTTTTTCCACAAATCACAATTATAAATATATGACTTACGATAACCGCACTGAAGTTAGGAAAGTTTTAATTATCACTCTCCTGCTGAATGTATTCGTCATGGGTTTAAAAGTCGTTGTAGGTTATTGGACAGGTTCTTTAAGTTTACTAGCGGATGCTTTACATAGTGTGACAGATAGTGCTAATAATGTCTTAGGATTAGTTGCTATTAAGTTTTCTTCACCATTACCAGACCGAGAGCATCCTTATGGACACAATAAATTTGAAGCAGTGGGGGCTTTAGGTATCGCTGCATTTTTAGGTATAGCCTGTTTTGAAATTGTCCAAGGTGCAGTAGAAAGAATTATCAAAGGTGGTGAACCTGTGAGAGTATCACCTATAGAACTGTGGTTATTACTGATTGTGTTAGGAGTAAATATTTTTGTCGCCTTTTATGAGCGCAATGTCGGGAGAAGAGTAGGTAGTTCCATTTTAGTCGCTGATGCTACCCATACCATGAGTGATGTGTGGGTAACAATCTCCGTTATTGGTGGTTTAATTGGGGTTTGGTTGGGTTATCAGTTGTTAGATGTCCTACTGGCTTTCCCAGTGGCTTTACTGGTATTTTGGAGTGGTTGGTCAGTTTTAAAAGAAAATTTACCTTGGCTGGTAGACCAAATGGCGATCGCTCCAGAAATAATTCATACAATTGCAGTTTCCGTACCTGGTGTCATTAACTGTCATGATATCGCCACCCGTGGTGTCATCGGTCGTCAAGTATTTATAGAAATGCACTTAATTGTAGATGCACGCGATGTAGAGACTGCTCATATTATCACCGAAGAAGTAGAAAGACAACTAGAAAAACGTTTCAGTCCAGTCAGGATTTTAATTCATGTTGAACCACCCGCATATCAGTCTGAGCGCATAACCTTTGAATCTGAATAAACACTGTTTTCGGTTTAACTTTTGACTTTCGCCGATACTAGTCTGTATTTTAACCTAAATCAAACAGTAATATTTCCCCATTTGAATTACTGCTAATTGTTAATTTTTCTTCTCCTGTAATTTCTACACCATCTCCTGCTTTTAATTCATGATTATTAAAAACTACTTCACCTTTAGCTATTTGTAACCAAGCATAACGATGATTTTGAACGTGATAATTTACCACCTCACCTGGTGCTAAAATTCCCGCATATAAGGATAAGTCTTGGTGAATAATTACAGCCCCATCTCGTCCATCTTCAGCCGCAATTAACCGCAGTTTTCCCCGCTTTTCTTCTATAGGAAAAGCTTTTTGTGCATATCTAGGTTTTAGTCCTTGCTGATTTGGTAAAATCCAGATTTGCAGTAAATGTAATTCTTCTGTTTGAGAAGGATTAAATTCACTGTGCATAATTCCCGTTCCCGCACTCATAACCTGTGCTTCACCAGGAAGAATTACCGCACCTGTGCCTAAACTATCCTTATGTTCAACAGCACCGGATAAAACATAAGTAAGAATTTCCATATCCTTATGTCCATGAGTGGGAAATCCTGCACCAGCAGCAATGCGATCATCATTAATTACTCGCAAAGAACGGAATCCCATCCGCTTGGGATCATAAAAACTGCTAAAAGAAAATGTATGATAACTATTGAGCCAGTCAATATGATAATGTCCACGGGCATCGCCATCATGAATTACATAATTAATGGTATTTTGAGTCATGATTCCACCTTACTATTAATAGTTAGTTGTTTGTACCAGATAATAAATATTTTTCATCTGTTTATATAGTAAAGTAGTTACAGGTAAATTCCCAAATACACACTAAAAAGTAAGATACTTACCAAAAATATACTATGGCTAATAATTTTATGAACTACTACGTGATCTATGATGGCAACTGTAATCTTTGTGTAACTTTAGTCCAATTGTTGGAAACTTTAGACCAAGGGAAACTGTTTCGCTACGTTTCTATGCAAGATGAAGAGACATTATGCCAATGGGGAATTACTTCAATAGATTGTCAACAGGGGATGATTTTAATTGATAGTAATGCCACAGAGAAACGTTGGCAAGGTAGTAATGCTGCTGAGGAAATTGGACGACTATTGCCTTTGGGTAGTATATTTGTGGATGCGTATCGGGCGTTACCGGGGATGAAATGGGCAGGGGATAGGTTTTATGAACAAATTCGGGATCATCGTTATACATTGTTTGGGAAGCGTTCTCAAACCTATCAATCAGTATACTGTCTAGATGGTAGTTGCAAAGCTGATCATGAGTAATTTTGAGTCAGACTTTAATTTAGTACATGAGTTCTATTATGTAAGAATTTAAACCTCTTTTCTGGGCTATTGCCGTTATTTTTGCATTTAAAGCCTAAAATATATTTAACCTTAAAGGTTAACAATATTTATGAAAAATTGGTATAATGGATATTGTATTCGAGAATAGCAAATTTGAAGAAGAGTGCAATAACCAACGCCTTTTAGTCAAAAATCATGGTGCAGATCGAGCAAAACGCATCCAAAAACGGCTCAATTCCTTACTTTACGCCAACGTACTAGAGGATATGCGAAATGTTCCTGGACGTTGCCACGAATTAGTTCATGATCGAGCAGGTCAATTAGCGCTTGACTTGGATCATCCATACAGACTCATCTTTGAACCTGCAAATCACCCAATTCCCACCAAATTAGATGGTGGTCTCGACTGGAATCAAGTAACTACCGTAAAAATAATCGGCGTGGAGAATTATCATGGAAAGTAAGATCCAAAATCGGTACAATCCAGATTACGTTTCACCTCCGGGGGATACCCTGTTGGAAGTGCTGGAAGATAGGGGTATGACCCAAGCAGAACTGGCTGAACGGACAGGAAGACCAAAAAAAACAATTAATGAAATTATTAAGGGTAAAGCCGCAATTACCCCAGAAACAGCATTGCAACTAGAACGGGTATTCAATATCCCAGCCAGTTTTTGGAACAATCACGAACGACATTACCGGGAATTTTTAGCACAAAAGGAAGAAAAAAAGCGTTTAGCAAAACAAGTACCCTGGCTGAAAGAAATTCCTGTCACAGCTATGATTAAATCTGGCTGGATTCGCCGCTGTGGGGATAAAGTAGAGCAACTGCGGGAAGTGTTAAATTTTTTCGCCGTCGCCTCCCCTGAACAATGGGAGGGTATATGGTTGAATCATCATATAAATTTTCGTCAATCTCAAGCATTTCAAAGCGACCCTAAAGCTGTATCTGCTTGGTTACGTCGGGGAGAAATCGAAGCATCGGCAATTGTTTGCGCTCCTTACAATGCCAATAAGTTTAAAGAGACACTACAAAAAATCCGTACTCTCACATTAGAACCACCAGAAATTTTCCAAGCAAAATTAATACAATTATGCGCAGAAGCTGGTGTAGCTGTGGTTTTTCTGCCAGAACTTCCGAAAATGCGAACTAGTGGTGCAACTCATTGGTTGAATGCTGACAAAGCCCTTATTCAACTCAGTTTGCGGTATAAAACTGATGATCATTTGTGGTTTACATTCTTCCATGAAGCTGGTCATATTTTACTACATGGTAAGCGGGATTTCTTTCTTGAGGGAACAGGTATTATCTCCGTTGAGGATCAAGAAAAAGAGCAGGAAGCTAACAAATTCTCTGCGGATATACTCATTCCTCCTGGAGATTTACAACGATTTCTGGACTCAGTTTCACAAATTAGTAAAACCAATATTATCCAGTTTGCTAATGAGATTGATATTGCACCGGGAATTGTCGTTGGTAGACTTCAACATGATCAAGTTTTACCCTCTAATCACTGTAATGATTTAAAGCAAAGGTGGGAATGGGCGTTAGATCAACAGAAAAACTAAAGAAAAACTAATTATTTTTACTGTTATTTTTACTGACTCGGCCGATTAAACACCTCTAAAATTTGCCGACAAACCTGTTTGAGTTTTTCCCCAACAACAGCCAAAGGTACAGAATCACCGATAAAACTCCAGGTTTCCACCGTAGAAAGTCGCCAAACTTCACCACGATGGTCAAATCCAGCCGCTTCCACACCAATGGCGCGACGGTGATCAGTGATGGGATCTTGATAAAATCGAATTTGAATTAAAATACTGCGACAGCGCCAAGATTTGCTGACACCTGGGAAGTGAAAACCGATGTCAATGGAATCTGGATCTACTAATTCTCTGGTTTCCAGGTCATTATGCCAGGGTTTGAGATCAGATTTGACATCAGGAAATTCGTATTTAAACAAATTGACCACCGTAGCAATTTTGCTGGCAAATTCGACGTTTGTGGCTTGTTCGGCTGCGTTCACTCAATAATCTCCTATATTCGGTTAGCCTGGAGGGAAGATGAAGATAAAGACAGAAAAACCTAAGTTAATTGTAACGGTTGATTACATAGCGATCTAAAATAACACTGTTCATCGGCAACCAAAGAAAAAATTAATTTCCATTTATGGTGCGTCAACGTTCTATTTTCTCACTGATTTTCGTATTATTAGCAACATTCCTGATTGGTTGTGGTGGTCCTAGTGTTGCTACTTTACCACCATCTTATACAGCAGCGGAAGTTGCTAAAATTCAGGAGTATGTTCCGGGAATTAAAGCGGTAATTGATCGCCAAGGGGAACTGAAAAGCTTGATTTCTGAGGGTGAATGGATAAAAGTCGGCAATTTTATCCATGGACCGATGACGGAAGCTAAGTTAAATATGACTTATGTAGTCCCCAATTTGGCACAGCAGAACCAGGGAAAGGCAAGACAAATCATTAAAGATTTGTTGAATGACTTAGTAAAAATAGACCAATCTGCTACCGTTGGCAATACCAGTCAGGCTTTGAGTAATTACAAACAAGCTTTTGCGGATATTGACAAGTTCTTAGAACTAGTTCCCGAAAAAAGTAGCTAAAGGAAAAGGCCACAGGCAACAGGTAGGAGGAAACAGGGAATAGGGTAAAGAATAATAAATATATATAATTTATTATAATTCTCCCTCTACTCCCTGCTTCCTGCCTGCTTTCGAGTCTTGAATCACAAAATGCTAGGGTGATGGAGTGATAGGGTGGAGAGGAAGACTTTTCATTCTTCACCCCTGACTCAAGTGCGAAAACCATGAATGTAGTAATTATCGGTTGTGGTGTGGTTGGGGCGGCGATCGCCTATGAACTGAGCCAAGTTAAAGGTTTAAATATCACTGTTTTTGAGCAAAAACAACCGGCACAAGGTTCTACTAGCGCCGCCCTCGGTGTATTAATGGGTGTAATTAGCAGTAAAACTAAGGGTATTGCTTGGCGAATGCGAGAAAGTAGTATCCAACGCTATGGAACTTTGATTCCTGAATTAGAAGCAATTACGGGGCGGAAAATCCCCTGTAACCGGCAAGGAATCGTCATGTTGTTATCGGAAAATTTAGAGCGTCCCCTAGAAAGTGGCGTTGAGGTACTTTCAGAATGGGAACAATTGCGGGAAATTCGTCAATCCCAAGGTTGGCAATTACAAGTTTGGGATCAAGAACAACTCGGAAAATATTGCCCCCAGGTTAATTATCCCCAAAGTATTGGGGCTGTCTATTCTCCCCAAGATCTACAATTAAATGCTACAGCTTTAACTTTAGCTTTAGTAGATGCCGCCCAACGCAATGGGGTAAATTTTCAATTTGGTGTGTCTGTTACGGGTACAGAAACCCCACCTCCTCCCCCCCCAACACCCTTACACATCAAAAAAGCATTGGCAGAAGCACACAAATGTAATTTTATTGAAACTACACAGGGTAAAGTCACCGCTGATTGGTTTATCATGTCTGCGGGTTTGGGTTCAACGGCTTTAACTGCAAAATTAGATCAGATGGTAAATATCCGTCCGGTACTGGGACAAGCTTTATATCTAAGTTTAGGACGGACTTTAGGAAATCCTGATTTTCAACCGGTGATTACTGGTAATGATGTGCATATTGTCCCCATGGGCAATGGTGATTATTGGGTTGGTGCAACGGTAGAATTTCCTAATGATCAAGACCAAATACCGCCAAATCAAGAATTATTAGATGCTGTTAGACAACAAGCGATCGCTTTTACCCCAGATTTAGCCGCCGCTAAGGTTCTCCGCACTTGGTCGGGACTGCGTCCCCGTCCTGAAGGACGACCAGCACCAGTTATTGATAAGTTACCGGGTTTTACTAATGTTCTTCTGGCTACGGGACACTATCGCAATGGTGTTTTACTCGCCCCAGCCACAGCCACAGCCATTCGAGAAATGATTTTACCCCAAGATTCTCATTCTTAAATTTTCCTATATTCCTAGTCCATCAGACCCCGGATTTCTTCAAGAAGTCTGGGATCTGATGTATGGCGATTTCTATAATTAAATACAATTACTGCAAGATAGTTCTTCCTTGTCAGAATCCATTATACCAAATTCCCCAGCACAAGTCAATACCTTTAACTCTTAAAATGCGAAATTTTTTCTTTTTCATGAATAGGAATGATTAAAATCTTGTGGTCTGGGCATCTTGGCCGCCAAAGTTGCTAGCATTCCCACGAAAAAGAACAAAAGTAGGCGTAATTCATGAATTACCCTTGGTAAAAATAAGGTTTGTAGGCACATCTTACCTAAGTCCCAATCTACTTATTTAAGAAGTGATTTGACATATTCCCTAAAAATAGGAGACAAATGAAACAGAGTTTTATCTGCCTTGGTTTTGATGATGAGATAGCGTTGTTGTAGAGATTGTAGTCCATTAATAAATTCAATAGATGATAAATTTAGGGACTGTTTTAAACTTTCTCGAACCACGGGGTTTTCAGTTTTGCTTAGTTCTAAAACGAGTTGCTTTTCCACAGATGACAATCGATCAAATAATTGTTTAAACTGCCTTTTCATCTGACTAGTAATGATTAACTTATTATCAGCTAAAAATTCAGCAATATTCGCATCAAAACAGTCTTTTATTAAAGCAGCAATATCTTTTAAGTATTGGGGATTACCTTGATATAACTTAATCAGATTCAGCCAATTATCTTCATCTTTTAACCCCATATTTTCCAGAATTTCTCTGTTATTTATTCCTAACAATTCCAGGCATTGAAAGGGGTACAATTCTTTGTCTAAGCATTGCATTTCTGGACATTTTTCCTGACTGATTAAAATGATCTGGCTTTGATGATAGGTTTCCCTGATTGCTTGGAAAAATGTTTGATAGTTGCGATATTCCGGTCGGTATTCGCCAGCCAATTCACCAGGTATAAAAAGATTTTGCACATCATCTATAACAATTAAGCATTTTTGATGCTGGAAAAGATCCAAGAGTTGTTGAAATTGTTCATGTAATGTTTCCTGGAGTTGCTGTTTGCAGCATTTCAACAAATCACTAATCAGTAAATCAAGACTTTTAGGAAAAGTTAAGTTTCTCCAAATAATGATTTCAAAATGTTGATAATTCAGGTCAATTAATTTTTTTACTAGGGTAGTTTTACCAATACCAGGTAGGCCTAAAACTGAAATGAGACGGCTATTTTGCTTGAGTAGCCAACAGCAAAGGATTTCTAGTTCAGATTCTCGGTTGTAAAACTCGAAGATTTGAGGCGCGGTGCTTAAATCGTGATAAGTTAGTTCTTGCTCATTTCTTTGGCATTTATGATTTGCCGCATAGGGATAGTTGCAAATATTAAAACTATTATTACTTTGATTATTATTACTTTGATGATGATTTTGTATAATAACTGGTGATTCAGTGAGTCTAAATCTTTCAATCGTAGAACAAAAATTAGATTTTTTTATATCCTCACTCAAGACAGATGATAAAAGTTGCCAGAGTTCTGCCCCCACATCACTTACATAATTCTTATTAAAATTGCACTGCTGGGCAATATCATCATAGGTTTGTCTTTGCCATGTTCCCACCACCACAGCCCTTTGCACATCATCCAGATGTTTTCCTGTGTGTTCAACTACCAGCCGATCTACAAATTGTAAAATTTCGTTTACATTCATGAAAACTATACATACTAAGGGTTGTAAGTATTGTAGCAAAAGTTGACCCGATTTTTTCTAATTTTTTCCGTTTTTTTTCTTCTAAAATTATTTCACAAAAGAGACGTTTAAATCCGTATTTTTCTGGGTTGTTAAAATTCACAATTAAAGTAAAAGTATAAAGTATCAAATAAAAATTCCCTATCTGCACTAAAACAACAATGAGTCACGTCAATTTTTACCTCCTGCAAAGGTTGGGAACTATGACCACCTTGTTTTGTTGCCTGATTCCGGGCTTGGCTTTAGCTCAGAGTTATTCTAGCGATGGGTATAATATTGAAGCCTTAGCCCAAACCAACCAATCAGACCCAAACATAATCCAGCCTGGGAATCTATCTATTTCTGATGATACCTCAGTTTTACCTGTTTTCTCTAACATTGAGACACAAACAACAAAAAATGATTCAGTTCCCACGGTGTTGGCTCAGAAAAATGTTGTGAATGATGAAAATACCTTACCTGGCAAAACAACAACACCAGCAGTCTCCCCGACTCCAGGAGAACTGGATAGGCAAATTCAAGACTTACAGAAACGGCTACAGGTCTTAGAGAACAACATTCCTGAGTTTATTTGGACTTCTTCCCCTGGTGATAGTTTTGACGTACCGAGCGCCTATGGTGCTTCTTTTGGAAATATGGGCATTGGCGCTGGTTTTCAGAGTCGGACTCGTTTTACCCAGACTGCTGATGGTGGTATGGGGATAACTTTTGGTTTAGGTGATCCCGATCATACCATTGGTTTTGATGTCGGTATTAATATCAACGATTTAGGTATTAATAGCAATCAAACCTTTGGTGAGAGGGGTAGTTTTTCCTTTAAGTTGCATCGGGTTTTACCGGGGAATTTTAGGGCTGCTGTAGGGCTGGAAAATTCTTTAGTTTGGGGTGCTACTGATACCGATACTAGTCTTTATGGCGTTGTCAGCAAGGTTGTAAAACTCAAGCAGAGCAAGTTTGACCCCCTTAGTCGGCTGTATCTTAATGCTGGGCTTGGTAATGGACGGTTTCGCACGGAGAGTCAAATTTTTAATAATACTGATTCCGTGGGTGTTTTTGGTAGTGCTGGTTTGAGGGTAATTGACCAGATGAATGTTTTTACTGAATGGACTGGTCAGGATTTAAATGTAGGGCTGTCTATCGCACCTTTTGCGAATATACCCATTGTAATTACTCCTGCGGCTATTGACATCACGGGTAGTGCGGGAGACGGTGTGAGACTTGGTATTAGCATAGGCTACGGATTTCAATTTTAAAATTGGCAACTTTTGTAATTCATAAAAAGGTGATGATCATGAAATTTTCTTTCCGGGAACAAAAAATTAATTTTACAATGGTTTTATTTCTAAGTCCATTATTTGCTACTACTCTTTTGGGTAAGCCTGTACTAGCAGGGAAAACATCTCAATCGGATAAAATTGTTGATGTTAAACCTATTCCTATTCCTATTCCTATCATCGGTCCTATATTGGAGAATATATTTAAAACTGTTAATATTTTGGTTAGCAACACAAATTTCAATGCCAATTACAATACCGGGCAACCAAAAACCCTGAAACCGGAAAGTGCTAAATCTAAATTTGGTTTTAGGGAAGCTGCTGTTCAATTGCTGAAAGGACAATCAATTATGGCATTACAAAGAGGTAAAGCAGTTAAGAGGATAGAGAATAATATGATTCCACTTGATACTTTTACTAAAGATTTTGAACAGGTGGCAGATGTTTTGTCTATTTTGATATCACCCAATAAAGAGGTAACTATAACTGAGATTAATAATCTGACGAAGGCGGTTAATAATTTAAGAAAATCTACATATATTGTAGGAGAGGATATGAAAAATATTTCTAAACAAGTTTCCTCTGAAGAAGACTTAATTGCTGTAAAAGATATGGTAAAATCTATTGAAACAGCAACGCTTTTATTAGAAAATCTCACTCCTCAACTTAACCAGATTCGCTTGGCAATTTCCACAAGTGATTAGACTAGACTATCTAATTCTTTTTTGAGATTGTCAATAAATTACAGCAGATTACCATAAGGTTGAGGTACAATTTTAACAGGCAAGACTTGTACTGAGTTTGTCCGTTGTATGCCCGCACCACAATGTTTTTATCATTAATATCTGTACCTCAGAATATGGGCAACTGCTGTAATAAGTCAAGTACAGTTTTATAAATTTTAACTTAATCATGCTTATCTAACCAATTTTGTAGATCTTCCACAGTATCTAAATCAAATATTGCTTCTGCTAACACTTCAATTACCTCGATATTTAAACTTTTCACCCGGTTTTCTAATTCCATATCAATATTTCCTACTTTTCTCTTGATTTGACGGACAATTAAATCTTTTTCCTTGACAATTGCTTCTTGACGACCTTGTTCAATACCTTGTTCAATACCTTGTTCCATCCAACTAGTAACTATCTGCATAACTTCCTCCTTTTCCGCTGGTATTAATGAACCTATTTCTGCTTTAAATGTCTGTTCTTCTATTTTATTCAGTCGCAAATATGTGTCAATAAATCCTGATATCAATTGCATTTTTGCCGGATTTAATTTTAGGGTTACTAACAACCTTAAACACTCTGCTTTTACCTTTGCTCTATCTGCTGGTGCTATATTCATTTTTGACATTAAAGCAGATGCAACTGGATTTTGACGATTTAAAAAGTCTCTCCAATTTAGCTGATTTAGTTGTATGACTTGATAATTAAATTTTAGCACTTCTAAATCAGGAAAGCTGATTTGATAGTTATTTATGGCTAAGGTTTTGGGAGAAGAATATGAAAAAATGACTATCGGATAAAATTGGTAAGTCAAATTTTTCATGTAATCTGGAAAAATAACGGAACATTCTTTGATTAAATTTCGGTTTTGCTCCTGATTCGGCTTCAATATGAATGAGAAAGTAAGAAGGTTTACCTAAAAATTGGACTTTGGCTATTAAGTCGGTTTCATATTTGTCTCCTGCGGTAACATCTGTAAATAATTCTTTGTCTAATAATGACACTGAGTTGGTATCTAGATATTTAAGAACTTGGGGAAAGAATAGTTCTATAAATTCTATGAAAAATGTGGATATCAGTTCTTTAAATAAGCGGTCATGGTCTATTTTTTCGCTCATGTTTTTGTCATATCATGGTTATTGGTATATTTTAACTTAATCATGCTTATCTAACCAATTTTGTAGATCTTCCACAGTATCTAAATCAAATATTGCTTCTGCTAACACTTCAATTACCTCGATATTTAAACTTTTCACCCGGTTTTCTAATTCAGTATCAATATTTCCTACTTTTCTCTTGATTTGACGGACAATTAAATCTTTTTCCTTGACAATTGCTTCTTGACGACCTTGTTCAATACCTTGTTCCATCCAACTAGTAACTATCTGCATAACTTCCTCCTTTTCCGCTGGTATTAATGAACCTATTTCTGCTTTAAATGTCTGTTCTTCTATTTTATTCAGTCGCAAATATGTGTCAATAAATCCTGATATCAATTGCATTTTTGCCGGATTTAATTTTAGGGTTACTAACAACCTTAAACACTCTGCTTTTACCTTTGCTCTATCTGCTGGTGCTATATTCATTTTTGACATTAAAGCAGATGCAACTGGATTTTGACGATTTAAAAAGTCTCTCCAATTTAGCTGATTTAGTTGTATGACTTGATAATTAAATTTTAGCACTTCTAAATCAGGAAAGCTGATTTGATAGTTATTTATGGCTAAGGTTTTGGGAGAAGAATATGAAAAAATGACTATCGGATAAATTGGTAAGTCAAATTTTTCATGTAATCTGGAAAAATAACGGAACATTCTTTGATTAAATTTCGGTTTTGCTCCTGATTCGGCTTCAATATGAATGAGAAAGTAAGAAGGTTTACCTAAAAATCGGACTTTGGCTATTAAGTCGGTTTCATATTTGTCTCCTGCGGTAACATCTGTAAATAATTCTTTGTCTAATAATGACACTGAGTTGGTATCTAGATATTTAAGAACTTGGGGAAAGAATAGTTCTATAAATTCTATGAAAAATGTGGATATCAGTTCTTTAAATAAGCGGTCATGGTCTATTTTTTCGCTCATGTTTTTGTCATATAGATTCCTTTGTAAAATACAGCAGTTTTCCTGACTTCTCCGTATCCTCTCTGTCTAAAGTGGTTCTTTTTTCTATAGCTGAGGATACTTATTACTAAATAAAACACTTTGAAAGTTACGGTTTACCAGATCAATGGACTGCTAGAGTCGGATAAGCTGGGTATTGAAGATCCTGAAAAACTTACCAAATATTCTCAACAGACTAACTACATTGTAACTGAACTATGTTTGATGCACTATCTGACCGTTTAGAATCCGCCTGGAAAAAACTGCGAGGACAGGATAAAATATCAAAATCTAACATTCAAGACGCTTTACGGGAAGTGCGTCGGGCTTTGTTGGAAGCAGATGTTAATCTTCAAGTCGTTAAAGATTTTATTAGCGAAGTTGAAACCAAAGCACAAGGGGCTGAAGTTATCAGCGGTGTGCGTCCTGACCAACAATTCATCAAAATTGTTTATGATGAACTGGTGCGGGTCATGGGGGAGGAAAATGTTCCCTTAGCGGAAGTTACAGGGAAAACCACGGTTGTGTTAATGGCTGGTTTACAAGGAACAGGGAAAACCACAGCTACAGCCAAATTAGCCTTACATTTACGCAAACAAGAGCGTAGTTGCTTATTAGTGGCTACGGATATTTATCGTCCCGCAGCAATTGATCAATTAATCACTCTGGGTAAGCAAATTGACGTACCAGTTTTTGAACTGGGAATTGAGGCAGACCCTGTAGAAATTGCGCGTCAGGGTGTGGAACGCGCCAGAGCAGAAGGCATAAATACAGTAATTATTGATACTGCCGGACGGTTGCAAATAGACGCAGGGATGATGGCGGAATTAGCCCGTATTAAACAGGTAGTTGAACCCGACGAAACCTTGCTGGTTGTGGACGCAATGACCGGGCAAGAAGCGGCAAATCTAACGCGCAGCTTCCATGATAAAATTGGTATTACAGGGGCAATCCTGACAAAAATGGACGGGGATAGCCGAGGTGGTGCAGCGTTATCTGTGCGGCAAATTTCCGGCGCGCCGATTAAATTTGTGGGTGTGGGGGAAAAAGTCGAGGCCTTGCAGCCATTTTACCCGGAACGCATGGCTTCGCGGATTTTGGGCATGGGGGATGTTCTCACCCTAGTAGAAAAAGCCCAAGAAGAGATAGATTTGGCAGACGCGGAGAAAATGCAGGAGAAAATCCTGTCAGCGAAATTTGATTTTACTGACTTTCTCAAGCAAATGCGGTTGTTGAAAAACATGGGGTCATTAGGTGGAATCATGAAGATGATTCCGGGTATGAACAAGCTTTCCGATGACCAGTTAAAGCAGGGAGAAACCCAGTTAAAACGCTGTGAAGCGATGATCAATTCCATGACTGGAAAAGAGAGACGTGATCCAGATTTATTATCTAGTTCTCCCAGTCGGAGAAAGAGAATAGCGGCTGGTTCTGGATACAGAGAAGCGGATGTAAGCAAACTAGTGGCGGACTTTCAAAAAATGCGATCGCTCATGCAGCAAATGGGACAGGGTGGCATCCCCGGTATGCCAGGAATGTTTGGGGGTGGAAATCCTTTAGCCGCAGGAAATCGCCCGGCACCGGGCTGGCGTGGTTACCCCGGTGGCGCACCACCAGCGAAGAAAAAGAAAGAGAAAAAGAAAAAAGGCTTTGGCACTCTTTAGAATTTGAGCATAAAATCCCGGATTTTTTCCATAAATTCGGGACTTGCCAAAGGTAGTTAACTACGGAGTTTGTCTAAAGTCTCAAAAAACGCAAAGCGATCGCAAATCACCATAAAATTACTATTATTACTATAATTACTATAATTGTTGATATATTCATCAGTGCCACTGCTTGTGTTCAAAACTTTATTTACCTTTGGTAAAATGGAGATTTAGATATGGTACAGCAACTTATACCACCGGAAATCAAACCAGAAATCATCTACCCTGATAGTGATGGCAACCCTATGTCCGATAATACTAAACAATATGAATGGATTGTTAAAATTAAGGAAAATTTAGAAATATTATTCGCACCAAACGATGATGTATTTATAGCTGGTGATTTACTTTGGTATCCTGTAGAAGGAAGTGTAAAAACCCGACAAGCACCTGATGTTATGGTGGTGTTTGGAAGACCCAAAGGTGATAGAGGTTCTTATAAACAATGGCAAGAAAATAATATTCCTCCCCAAGTGGTATTTGAAATCCTTTCTCCAGGAAATACTACCAAAGAAATGGCCAAAAAAATCCTCTTTTATCAACGTTATGGAGTAGAAGAGTATTATATATATAATCCAGATACAATTGAATTAACAGGATTTATTCTTGAACAAGAATGTTTAGAGGCAATTGAGGATATTAATAATTGGGTCAGCCCGCGTTTAGACATACGTTTTAAACTCACAGCAGATAACTTAGAAATTTATTATCCTCATGGCGGTAAGTTTCTCACATCTGTAGAATTAAATCAACGTGCAGAAAAGGAATATCAACGCGCCGAGCAGGAACAGCAACGTGCTGAACAGGAAAAACAACGTGCTGAACAAGAAAAACAACGTGCCGACCAAGAACACAAAAATTATCAAGACCTATTAGCAAAATTAGCAGCTAAAGGTATTGATCTCAATAATCTCTAAAAATTAGAATTATATCCCCAAATTCTCAAAGAAGTCGGGGATATGAAAACTGCACCAACTAACACCACCAACTAACACCAAATGCGACCACCACGGAAAGGTTTATCAGGTTCAGTGTGTTGGGATTTTTAGAATATATAATAGCAAATCCTCAAGGAGCAACATATATGACTACAATTCAGGTTAAAAGCTTCACCCTAGAAGAATATCACGAACTCATCGAAATTGGCTTTTTAAAAGAAGATGATCACATTCAATTAATTAACGGAGAATTGGTAGAAATGGTATCAAAAGGTACGGCACATGAAACTTGTTTAAGAAAGCTATTAAAGGAACTTCCAAAACTTATAGAAGATAGAGCAATTCTGCAATCTCAAGCCCCTATCAGTATACCACCCAAAAGCGAACCAGAACCAGATTTTGCCATTGTCAAAAACCGTGATGATGATTATTTTTCATCTCACCCACAAGGGACAGATATATTGTTAGTCATAGAAGTTGCAGATTCTTCCATAGACTATGACCAAAAAGTGAAAATACCTCTTTATGCAAAAGCGGGAATACCTGATTATTGGATATTTAATTTATTAGATAATTGCTTGGAATGTTACAGTGAACCATATCAAAATAAACAGGGGATATTTGGGTATACAAATAAGCGAATTGTTTTACCTACTCAGGTGATATCTTTACCTTGGTTTACTGATTTACAGCTTGATTTAAGTAAAGTGTTTCCTGTGTATTAATGAATATCCCCAACTTCTCAAAGAAGTCGGAGATATGAAAACCGCACCAACTAACACCACCAACTAACACCAAATGCGACCACGACGGAAAGGTTTATCAGGTTCAGTTTGTTGGGCTTTTTGTCTAGCCATTTCCTGTGACCAAAAACCATAATCTTCCAAACCAGTAGATAACAATTTGCGTTCAATTTCTTGTGACTGTTGAGGTTCTGGTTGACTCGAATTTGCGGGGGTTTTCTTTTGTTTACTCATAACTTTGATAACTCCTAAATTGCACAACTGCAAGAAGATTTAATTTGCTGATAGCTACGATTTTGAAATGCGGCGGGGTCATTATAATTAGCACCATGTAATAAGTCCATACGAATGCTAACAAGGAAATAATAGCTGGAAGAATAGAAAATTTGAATCTTTATTATCAAATGAGTTCTTCTACAACCACCAACAGAAACTAACAATAACCTGTAATTCTACCTGGCAAAGACAGCAAAGATGCAAAACCCTATCAAGAGAAAGATATAATAGAAAGTATCAAATAACTTGAACAACTAGAAAAAGGAGATGAACTATGAAATATAGTATTCTAATTCAATGGTCCCAAGAAGATCAAGCGTATATTGCTTTTTTACCTGAGTGGGGAAAATATGCTAAAACCCACGGAGAAAGCTATGAAGAAGCTCTAGAAAATGCTAAGGAAGTGTTAGAAGATTTGCTGTATGGCTATAATCAAATCGGTAAGCCTATACCCCAACCCCAAATATTACAAAATATAGCTTAAAAAAGACATAATCTGACAATAATGATATCTATAAGTTAGATGTAGGTTGGGTTAAGCGACAGCGCAACCCAACAACATTAAATCACAAAATCACCGAAATGTTGGGTAACATCCTGTAAATCCTGAAATCCTGTACTTCGACTCCGCTCAGTAACCGTAAATCGTGATTGGTGACAATTTCATTTTCTGCAAAATTTGAGCAAATTTTATGATATCTACTACTGCAATTTCTCCCATCTTAACTATTCCTCCCCTAGAAAACGGCGACAAATTAACCCGTCATGAATTTGAACGGCGTTATCATGCCATGCCGAATCTCAAAAAAGCCGAATTAATTGAAGGAGTAGTTTACGTGGCATCACCATTAAGAATCAAAAGTCATGGAGAACCCCATGCTTATATTATGACTTGGCTGGGAGTTTATAAAGCAGCTACACCGGGCATAGGTTTCGCCGATAATGCCACAGTGCTAATAGATACAGATAACGAACCACAACCGGATGCTTTATTAAGAATTGAAACAGGAGGACAATCAAGAATAAATAAAGATGATTATGTAGAAGGTGCGCCAGAATTAATTGTGGAAATTGCTGCTTCTAGTGCTTCCTATGATGTGCATGAAAAACTCAAAGTTTATCGTCGTAATCAAGTCCAAGAATATTTAATCTGGCGAGTTTATGACTATCAATTTGATTGGTTTAGATTACAACAAGGGGAGTATATTCAACTTCAAGCCAATGCAGATAATATAATTTGTTCCCAAGTATTCCCCGGTTTATGGTTAGATAAAACAGCATTATTAGGAGGAGATTTAGGTAGAGTATTAGCTGTTTTGCAGCAGGGTTTAGCAAGTCCAGAACATGAGAATTTTATTAGTAGATTATCTAGTTAGCAGCAGTTACCATCCAAACTAAAATTCCTAAAATGACATCAACAGGAGGAAGGGGATAATCTGTAAAATCAATTGTTACAGTTTGTTCCGTTAATTGTAGAAATCGCCAAACAGTACCATTAGTGACGCTACCATAAATTGTAGGAATGGGTTGATTATTAATTTCATTAAATTTTTGAGCAGCAATCATTTCCGCAATACACTGGCCAATACCCGGATTTAAGTCTGATTTTTTAGCTTCCACAATCATAACTGCTGGTGCTTCCACTTCTAACTGTTCTGCTGAAAGACTGAGAACAAAATCACAGACTCCATTCAATCCTAAAGCCGAATCTACAGTAAAATCTGTACCAGAAAATAAACTAATTTTTCTTTGTAAAATCTTACGAACCTCTAGTAAAACCGGACTAATGATTAACTCAGAACGTGCTTTTTCACTTCCTGTCGCTATAGCTAATGGTAAACTTTCTGCTAAAAAATCAGTCAGGGTTGCACTAGCAGCTATTGGTTGGATTTCTGGCAGAAACTTTTGATTTTCAATGGTGTTTATGCCAAAGGTTTGCTTGACTTTTCTGAGGGTAAAATCACTGTATGACATAATGTGACATAATGTAAATATTTCCAAAAATGATGTACAATTCATGTAAAATATATGTGAAAATCAACCAACAGCAAAACCTGTATATTGTCTCACTAAAGGTTCATGAAATGCTAAAACAATATCTGATTTTGGCACTCCTAATTTAACTAATTCATCTGCTATACCAATCTCAGTTCCATCATGTTGTATCCAAATTTTCTGATCTTTAATATCCAAATGCAAAACACAACCATGCTGCCGTTTTCTATTTTTCCAACCCACATACATCAATTGATAATGATCACCAAAACTATCAAAAATTAATTGTTGTTCAATTTCATCTTTAGCTGAACCTAATTGAGCATATTCTGTGATCACTTGTTTGACATAATTGCGATATTGTTCTAGTTTTTCCATGCTACAATTACCTCCTGAACTGGATCATAAATCATGATATTGAGAAATATTAGATGTACCAATAAAACTCTTAATTTCTACAGCTATTTTTTCTCCTTCTCTTTCAGCAGCTAAAACTTGCTCTGCACCGAGATCAATATACATTTCCACATCACCGACTTCTATCCTTAAAGGATCATCTGTAATCACCCAACCGTCTTTTTCTAACCCGATCCTAACAGCATCATGAAAAATATCTTTAGCTGGCATTAACTTTATAAAAAATTAGACTTTTCACCCATAATCATAACATCAATTACAACAACACAATCAAAATCATGCCTAACCTTACCGACATCCCCGGAATCTCCCAAATTTGGACACGCACAAAAGGCGACCCTCGCATTAAAATTGCTATCCTTGATGGTGCTGCTGATTTAGAACGCAGTTGTTTTCAAGGGGCAAAATTTAGTCAATTTAAACCCTACTGGGCAGAAGATATTGAACTTAAACGTTGAATACTATTATTATCTCAATTTATATTTAGATTTTAACAAACAACAAAAAGACAAAAAAGACGACCCCGACCACGATAAAGAAGAGGCAAAAAAAGAACGGGAGGCATTTTTTGCACCTTTCCCTCCAGCTATTAGACAACGCATTGAATTATCCAGTCATGCTACTCACATTTCTAGCACAATTTTAGGGCAACACGGCACACCCGCCCCTGGTATTGCCCCTTTATGTACAGCATTAAATATTCCTATTTCCTTCGCTAATGATGATTTTATTTCCCCTATCAACCTTACCCACGCTATTAATACCGCTTGGCAATGGGGAGCGAATATTATCCATATCGCTGCTTGTCACCCTACCCAAACCGGAGTAGCACCTGATTTATTTGCCCGTGCTGTGAAACAATGCCAAGATAACAATATGTTAATTGTTGCCCCAGGTGGTAATGATAAAGGGGAATGTTGGTGTATTCCCTCTATTCTTCCTGGTGCAGTGAATATGGACGGGGCAATTATCCCTGCTAATCCCTATGATAGCCGGCAAATGGTGAATTATCTATCAGAAAATCCCGCTGAAGCTAAACCTTTAATTTGGACTCTTAACCAAGAATTAACTCCTATTTATGCTTTAGAACCTGTAAGTGGTTTTGCCGCAGATATCTATGAAACTCTAATTGCTATGTTAGAGGGACAAATTCAACCAGAAGATAGTGATGATTTTGTGGAACGGGTAAGTATTCCTGCAAGATTAACAGATAGAACTGTGGAATTATTTTCTGGTCAAGTTGTGCCTGTAATTACTCTAACTAATACTAGGGGAATGTATGGCTGGAAAGTCAATAGTTTAGTAGATATGTCAATGCAAACTGTAATTACGGAAGCTACACCACCAGCCCAAGAAATGGCCATGAGAAAGGCTTTGAGTAGTTTCTTAAATCGAGTATACTATGATTTGCGAAATTTAGGACAATTTGCTAAAGATCGAGCGCTGAATTTTTCTGTAACTAATGCTTTTCAAGCGGCTTCTAGTTTTTCTCAAGCTATTTCTACAGGGATGCAGCTTGATAGTATTGAAGTGCAAAAAAGTCCTTTCTGTCGCATTAATAGTGATTGTTGGGATGTGAAATTAAAGTTTTTTGACCCGGAAAATGGCCGCAGAGCTAAAAAAGTCTATCTATTTACCATTGACGTGAGCGATCGCATTCCTGTAACTTTAGGTCAAGTTCGCTCTTGGTCTGTGCGGAAATAAGCACCTAGTCTAGCTCAAGACCTAGAATTTATCAAAATCGTTTATAATGAATTAGTGCAGATAATGGAGTAAAGATTGAGGTGCTACAACTGTTTTATCCCGAAACCACGGGAGCAGGGGGCTTAAAAGAATATCTTTCTTACCGACAACTGACAACTGACAACTAACTAATAGCCATTCACGGCCAAGAAGTGCTAAAATTAGCGTTTCAGTGTCGGAAATTGTGAACGCGGGTGTCATAACCCAGTCACTTCCTCATCAATCAGTTGCAAACTCACTAACTAGGAACAGGAGAAACAGTTCTCAACATGATCAAACTGCGTTTAAAAAGATTTGGCAAAAAGCGAGAAGCAAGTTACCGAATTGTTGCCATTAACAGCCTGGCTCGTCGTGACGGTCGCCCCTTAGAAGAATTAGGATTCTATAATCCCCGAACAGATGAAGTAAAATTAGACATTCCTGGTATTGTGCAGCGACTACAACAAGGCGCTCAACCTACTGATACAGTCCGTCGTATTCTCGTAAAAGCTAACGTTTTTGAACAGGTCAGTGCAACAGCCGCATCATAGTTTTGAGATTAAATCCTTAGCAACCAGTCCCAATTATGTTGGGCTGGTAAAGTTTCTTGTGCAGCCGTTTTTAGAATCTCCAGAATCTTTAAAGGTTGATTGTGAAATATCTCAAACCCTGAAGCGGGCTTGGGTACGCATTGCTTTTGATAGTACAGATAAAGGAAAAGTGTTTGGTAGAGGGGGACGCAATATCCAGGCAATTCGCTCTGTAATTGCCGCCGCAGCAGAACTAGCTGGTCAATCAGTATACCTGGATATCTACGGTGGTGCTTCCCCAGGTCGGGAAAGTATGTCTTTTGATGAAGAACAGGAAGAGCGGACACTACCACCCAAGTCGAAAGAAAGAGAGAGTAATATTCCCAAACCTGTTGTTAAACCACGTTTGCGGTAATATCAGCTGCATGAAAATTAAATATTAAAAATTAAAAAAAGCGGATTAAATAAGCTTTTGAGAAATTTTTAGTATTTGGTTAATTTCCGCCTTTGTCAAGTAGTCAGTTGAGATTGTTGGAGACGGGAGACAACAGTATTGTCAAATCTTGGCTAATAATTCCGTGTTTATTGCGGATTTACCAGCCAAGAATTAACAAGTGTTGTCAGCCTATTTCCCAATCATAAACATATTAACTAACGGAAAGTTAAATTGCCCCGCTGAGGTAGCCACGGGGTCGCTACCCTTACATGAAATGTAAATCATTTATATGGTTAATTTTGTCTACCTACTTAGACAATTTTAAATTTACATGGAATAGGAAAATATTAATTTTGTTAAAAACCATTTTTCACCCAATTCAAGAATAATATGGCAGATGATTTGATCCAACTGCCTAATATGTCCAGTGCGATCGCTTTAGCAGGATATAGTGAGGCTAATATCAAGTTTTTATCTCAACAAACAGGAGCTAATTTAGTTCTGCGGGGACAAGAATTATTAATTTCAGGGACACCAAAACAGGTAGAATTAGTAAAGAAATTGGTGCGATCGCTAGAAAATTTATGGAGTAAAGGTAATAATATCTCTAGTGCTGATATTCTCACAGCCCGTCAAGCCCTCGATACCAATACAGAAGACCAATTACAGGACTTACAGCGCGATATCCTAGCCAAAACTCGCAGAGGGTTAGAAATTCGCGCTAAAACCTTTCACCAACGCCAATATATAGACGCGCTTCGCAGACGCGATTTAACCTTTTGTATTGGTCCTGCGGGAACAGGGAAAACCTATCTGGCTGTAGTTGTCGCAGTTCAAGCACTACTTAGTAATCAATTTGAACGGTTGATTTTAACTCGTCCCGCAGTGGAAGCCGGGGAAAAACTCGGTTTTTTACCGGGAGATTTACAGCAAAAAGTTAATCCCTATCTGCGTCCCCTTTATGATGCCATTAATGAGTTTATAGACCCGGAAAAAGTCCCCAATTTAATCGAGCGGGAAATCATCGAAGTTGCACCACTGGCCTATATGCGGGGAAGAACCTTAAATAATGCTTTTATAATTGTTGATGAAGCCCAGAACACTACACCGGCGCAAATGAAAATGGTCTTGACGCGCTTAGGTTTTAATTCCCGGATGGTGATTACAGGTGATATTACGCAAACTGATTTACCAGCATATCAAAAATCCGGCTTAGATGTGGCTTTACAAATTTTAAAAAACGTAGAAGGGATTGCTATTTGTGAATTTTCTCAGAAAGATGTAGTGCGTCATCCTTTAGTACAGCGCATTGTTGCTGCTTATGAGAAATATGAAACGTAGTAAATTAGTTATTGGTTATCAATCTGAAATTGAACACTCACTAGTAAAAAATTAACAAATATGACAACAACATTGAAAGAATTTTTAGAAGCTTGTGAAAGCTTAGGAACTTTGCGGTTAATTGTCACCAGTAGCGCCGCCGTTTTAGAAGCAAGAGGAAAAATAGAAAAGCTATTTTACGCAGAATTACCAAAAGGTAAATATGCAAATATGCACACCGAAGGCTTTGAATTTCATTTAAACATGGACAAAATCACCCAAGTGAAATTTGAAACAGGTGAAGCCAAAAGAGGGAATTTTACAACTTATGCAATTCGGTTTTTAGACGAAAAATCAGAACCTGCATTAAGCCTATTTTTGCAATGGGGTAAACCAGGAGAATACGAACCAGGACAAGTAGAAGCTTGGCAAGTTTTAAAAGCAAAACATGGCGAAATTTGGCAACCTTTACCCGTAGAAATTTTGTAATTTTTCGTTTCTTTCAGATCCCCGACTTATTTGATAAGTGGGGGAGTAGGTTTAATATTGAATTATTGAATTATTGAATATGTTTACAAAAATAATTGTTAGTTGTTGCTTAATGCTTTTATTGTTTTTAGGAAATAACGAAGCACAAGCGGGAGAATTAGCGGAACATTTAGCCAAATTCCCCCAATGGGAAAAATTAACATCAGTCAAACCAGCAGAGGGAGATTTATTGTACCCTGACTGGATAGCTGGTAAGTGGAAAGTAACAAGTACATTAGTAGATTTAGCAGCACCGTTAGCACCGAATATAGTCACACCAGGCTTTGAAAATAATCGCAGTCAATTAAATAAACCAATTAGTTTTTTAGTCAGATTTGTGAAAGTTAAACCAACTAATTCAGGTTTAAAAATTCTTGCTTATTTCCAAAATCAAACACCAATATTAGTAGCTGATAGAGAATTTAATAGTTTAAATTTAACCAGAGCGTATTTAGGAGATGAAACTGTATTATCATCCAAGGTAGATCCTGAATCTCCTAATCGTCAAATTACATTTTTGCGGGGTGAACGTCAATTAATTTCCATTGTCACTGCTCGCGCTACAGAGAGAATATCAGAACATCAATTCATCACTTCCGAAGTTTTTCAACAATTATTTAAAGGTGGTTCTCGTCCCTATTTGAATACTGTAGAATCAACCACCGCTTACCAAAAACTTTCCACCTCTTCCCCAACCATTACAGCCGACCAAGTTACCGCTGTCTACCTTTCCCCCCAAGATCCTGATTATTTTACCGCAGGTTCTCGACCAGTAGCATTATATCGCTATCGCTTAGAATTTTTCCCTTCCAGCTGAAGTTTCAGGTCAAAATGGTGTTTAACCCCGCTTGTACTTGTGAGCAACTGGGAAAACTGGCTTGGAGTAAAGGATTTAGGCTTTATGAAAAATATTTTCTCTAACCCCTTGCCAAACTTAAAAACTATTGCTATTATAGTTGAGCGTGGGACACAAACGGGTCGGTGTCCGAGTGGTTAATGGAGACGGACTGTAAATCCGTTGGTTTACGCCTACGCTGGTTCAAATCCAGCCCGGCCCACCTCTTACGGATGTTAGGAATTATAATTGCTGTGTAATGATAAAATACACAGCAATATAAATCTTGATTTACAAATTGTTTCAGTTTTGCCCGTGTGGCTCAGTGGTAGAGCACACCCTTGGTAAGGGTGAGGTCACGAGTTCAATCCTCGTCACGGGCTTTTAAAAAAGCATATAACTTACCCAAGAGTTGCGAAAGAATGAACCACGAAGAAGGGTTAACCTAAGGGTTTGAACAATATCTACCATTGGAAATTTGCTGTCATACCCATCCCGTCATCTCCCCAGATGTGTCAAAATAAGGAATTGTCATCAAAAATATTATAAGGTAATTTAGTGACTTCAACTGCTCAAGCTAGTGCGAGTGCGCGTCGTGCGGTCTTTCCATTTACAGCCATCGTTGGTCAAGAAGAAATGAAACTGGCGCTGCTACTAAATGTCATTGACCCCAAAATTGGTGGTGTAATGATTATGGGCGATCGCGGCACCGGCAAATCTACAACTATCCGCGCATTGGCGGACTTATTACCGGAAATACCTGTTGTTGCCAATGACCCCTTCAACAGCGACCCCAACGACCCGGACTTAATGAGTGATGAAGTGCGTCAACAAGTAGCCCAAGGGTTAGAAGTTCCCATTGCTCATAAAAAGGTGCAAATGGTAGATTTACCATTAGGCGCAACAGAAGACCGGGTTTGTGGCACAATTGACATTGAAAAGGCTTTATCTGAGGGTGTGAAAGCTTTTGAACCAGGACTACTAGCTAAAGCCAACCGAGGGATTTTGTACGTTGATGAGGTCAATTTGTTAGATGACCACTTGGTAGACGTTCTTCTTGATTCCGCAGCGAGTGGTTGGAATACCGTTGAACGGGAAGGGATTTCTATTCGTCACCCCGCGCGGTTTGTGCTTGTTGGTTCAGGAAACCCAGAAGAAGGGGAACTGCGTCCTCAATTACTCGACCGTTTTGGAATGCACGCAGAAATTCACACAGTTAAAGAACCAGCTTTACGGGTGCAAATTGTGGAAGAAAGAGGGGAATTTGACCAAAATCCTGCTGTATATTTGGAAAAACACCAAACTCCCCAAATAGCATTACAACAGCAAATTGTCAATGCTCAGGAATTATTACCACAAGTTAATTTAGACTATGATTTTCGGGTGAAAATTTCCGAAGTTTGTTCAGAATTAGATGTGGATGGTTTGCGGGGTGATATTGTCACTAACCGCGCTGCTAAAGCCTTGACCGCTTTTGAAGGACGAACAGAAGTTACAGTTGACGATATTCGTCGCGTAATTACTTTATGTCTGCGTCACCGTTTGCGGAAAGACCCCTTGGAATCTATTGATACTGGCTATAAGGTAGAAAAGGTCTTTTGTCGGGTTTTTGGTGTGGAACTTCCAGAAGATTCCTCACAAAAAAACGGTGCGGGAATGAAAGCCGGAGTGCGTTAGTGATCATCTGGAGACGTTCTGGGGAACGTCTCTAAAACCGTTAATTAACAACTAACAAATTAAGTAGGTTGGCGTTAAAAATTGTCGTTATTTATTGAAAACCCATTGACGATAATTAATGTTTTTTCTTAAAAAAAGCCCATGCAGATTTTATCTAAAAAAATTCTACAAAAAATAGTTGAGAATTGCAAGCTCTGAAATAAACTTTTTGCGTTAACTTATTGAGAAAATTCTCAAGATTATTGAGAATATAGGCTAATATAGGGTACTTGTGCTTTTTTGCTGAAAAATGATTTAAATAACTTATTGGATATATTCAGATGTATAAGAATCATTGATGATGGTGCGTTACGCTGTCGCTAACACACCCTAGCTAAATGAAGCTCTTTCTCGCTAATTACAGCAGTTTCCGATATTATGAAGTACAGATATTAATAATAAAACTCTTGTGGTGCGGGCATCTTGCCCGCACAAGGTTTTAGAACTTATGAACTTGAGAACTTTGCGCCTTTGCGTGAAGTAGAAAGAAAGGGTATTATAAATAATAGTATTATAAAAAACAATTATTACAGACAAAGAACTATGAAATTTTCCCAGGGATTAGGAGTAATTCTAGGGACAACAACCCTAGCTTTAGTACAATACCAACCCGTATCTGCTTTAACCTCTGTAGAGGTTAATGATATTGCTAAACCAATCACCGTCATGATTGGAGGACTAGATGGTAAGGGTTCAGGAGTAATTATTGCCAAAAATGGTAATACCTACACTGTGCTGACAGCCAATCATGTGGTTAAAAAAGCGGGATATGGTATTTATGAAATTATCACCCATGATGGGCAAAAATACCCCATGGAAAGCGCTCAAACTGTGGGAAAACTGGATTTAGCCTTAGTTAGATTTACCAGTTCTAAAAATTATCCCTTTGCTAAAATTGGTGATTATCGGACAGTTAAAGAAGGTGCAACGGTATATAATTCTGGATTTCCTATTCCTTCTAGTTCTAATAATCAACAGCGAAATTACTTCTTCATTACAGCCCAAATCACATCTAGGGGAAGGGGAGAAAATCTGGGATATGATTTATTTTTCAGTGGGAGTCCAAGACCGGGGATGAGTGGGGGACCAATATTAAATGACCAGGGGGAAGTAATTGGTATTTATGGTAAAGCTGAATATGGCATAAGTGAATCAGCGTTAGCAAGAGATGGAGTTCAGGGAATACCGACGGAAAAATTCCCGAATTTAATTAGTATCATATTTCAAAAATTAGAAGCATTGTTAAAAGCAAAAAAATGGCGAGATGCAGATTTAGAAACTTGGAAGTTGATGAAAAAGTTAACTAAACGAGAACAGCAAGGATGGTTAAGAGTTGAAGATGTGAAAAATTTTCCCAGACAGGAATTGCGAAAAATGGATCAATTATGGGTAAAATATAGCAATGGTAAATTTGGTTTTTCTGTACAAAAGCAAATTTGGCTGGACTTGGGAGGCAAGTTAGGTGGAGAACCCGACTGGGATACTTTTAAGAAGCTAGGTGATCGCGTTGGTTGGAGAAAAAATAATGAATGGCTCAGTTACGATAGTTACACCTTTAATAAGGATGCACCACAGGGACACCTCCCTTCTACTAAGGTTTTAGGTAGTTTCGTGGAACTGTGGTGTTGTGTGTGTCCACGGAAGGATCCGCTCCATTCCACTTTGGTTACTCTTTTCTCTTCTCTAGACTATAACCCATAAGCGTTACACAAGATTATAAGTATTTCTGATCAAAAAATAAACAACCGATTTATTAAGCTTTGGGGATTTCATAGTTTGTAGGTTGGGTTGAAGCATGAAACCCAACATGAGCCTCGGGTTGCACTGTCGCTTAACCCGACCTACAAAAAATAAAGTATTACCTGATACAGAAATATTTGATTAAATAGGCATATAGAGACATTACACCTAAAAACTTAGTATTGTACTTTACTTTAGTTAAAGTTAAACGTGCTGTATCTTGGTTAAATAGCTTGATTTTATTAGTATGATTAGGTTTCTAATTTTAACAGTGTATAAAGTTTTGACGGGTGTATAAATATAAAAAATTAGTCATCCTACAAACAAAATAGCTGCTATAATGTGAATAGCAGTCAAGAGGTCTGACTTTTTCGGATCGTGGTAGCTAGGTCTACCCTTGACTGATTTTTATTGTTTAAGTATACATAAAAACCATGTACTTGCTGTATGCAGACGAGTCAGGTACTACCCATGACCAACACCAGCAATATTTTGTACTGGCTGGATTTTGTATGTTTGAACGTCAAGGCTATTGGATTTCTGATCAGCTTGATAAAATTGCTGCTAAATTTGACCCTGCTGATCCTTTATCAGTTGAATTACACGGTAGTCCAATGCTAAGTGGTAGAGGAAAGTGGAGAAGCTATCCAAAAAATGATAGAGAGAAAGCACTTGAAGATATTTTACAAGTTTTTTTACAGTCACACCCAAGTAACCGACTATTCGCAAGTGTCATCAAAAAGACTTTAGTATCGCCAAAAGATCCTGTTGAGGTTGCATTTGAACAACTTGCTAGTAGATTTGATAGATATCTGATCAGGCTTCATAAACATGATAATACACAGAGAGGAATTATCATTTTCGATAAATCTACTTATGAAACAACCATTCAATCTTTAGCAACTGATTTTAGAACCATTGGATATAGTTGGGGTGTGATCAGAAATTTTTCTGAAGTACCGTTATTTTTAGATTCAAAAGCTTCGAGACTAATTCAACTTGCTGATATACTCGCTTACGCAATTTTCAGAAATTTTGAAAAGGGAGATAGTAGATTTTTTTCTATCATTCAGCAAAGATTTGATTCTGAAGGCGGTATAGTGCATGGTTTACACATATTACAATAGAATTAAATAAATTGATATTGATTTTGTATGATTTATTCTATGATACGTTACCTATACTACCTGTGATGTAAAGGGTATGACTCTTGTTAAAGCAAATCAAAGACACTACCAGAAAGGAGACATTACCCGTCGGGGTATGGCCTTAGCTCTTGACTTCTTGACCGCATGGTTTCTCAGTTCTATCGTCAGAAATAATCAAATCGGTGTACAATTTACCCAAATCTTTGTTTTTATTTTTGCTTGGCTAATTTTTCGCGTCGTCATAGTTTACAATAATCAGGGACAAAGTTTAGGACGTTGGGCATTTGATTTAAAGGTACTAGAAGTCGTAAATGGGGAAATAGTCAATAAAATCCCCCAATTTCAGACGTTATTGCTCAGAGAAGGGATTATTTGCTTTTCTAGCTTATTATTATCCATTTTCTTGACTAATATCATTCTCAATCCCACTGCTATCGTGTTATTGCTTCCCCTAATCATTGACAGCTGTGCTGCTTTATCTGATACTCAAATGCGTCAGTCTTTCCATGACCGCTTTTTTCGGACTATCATAGTTTCCTCCCAACGTGGTTATTCTTTAGATCTAAAAATTAAAAGACTAGTTGAAAAATTTCAGCGAAATGTGAGATAATGACCATTTGTGTTAATTGTCTCCAGGCTTTACAGTTTGTAAGTTTATGGCTAAGAGTAAAGGTGCGCGTATAATAGTGACACTAGAATGCACCGAGTGTCGGACAAATCCAGATAAACGTTCCCCTGGTGTATCCCGCTATACCAGCACTAAAAACCGTCGGAACACAACCAACCGTTTAGAACTGAAAAAGTTCTGTACCCACTGTAACAAACACACAGTTCATAAGGAAATTAAGTAAGAATGAGTTATTATCGTCGTCGTCTTTCTCCCATTAAACCAGGGGAGGTCATTGATTATAAAGATGTAGATTTGTTACGGAAGTTTCTCACCGAACGTGGTAAAATACTACCTCGGAGAATTACTGGGTTGACTTGTCAGCAACAACGGGTGCTGACTCTAGCTATTAAACGGGCCCGGATCGTGGCTTTGTTACCCTTTATTAACGCCGAAGGTTAAGAAGATTTTGGATTTTGGATTTTGGAAGATCATCCAAGAAAAGTGGCGGTTGCATAGGTATTGCGCGGTTACTTTGAGTCCAAAATCTAAAATTTAACAATTAATTAATGGGATAATGGGCAGAAAAGGATTAGATACTGGTTATTTAATCCCGAATCTCCAGTCTAAAAATCTAAAATATAAAACTAAAGTGCGACAGTTGTGGATAAGGGGACGTTAGTTGAATTTAGGGTTCAAAGCGATCGCCGTCTGGGGGTGGTAGATCGTCCAGATGGGAAAACTCGTTGGTTTGTAGTAGATGAACGTGGTCAATCCCACAGCCTCGCACCGCGCCAATTTACTTACACAGTTAGCGGACAAATCTATAAACCAGGGGAAATTCCTGAGTTTTTAAATCAAGTCCAGCCTTATCTAGATCCGTCGAGTTTGGAAGTAGCATGGGAACTACTGATTGAAGATGGGGAAACTGTCACCCCTCAGCAAATGGCGAATCTACTGTTTTCGGAATCAGCCCCTCCCCAGTGTTATGCAGCCCATTGTTTGCTATCAGAGGATAAACTCTATTTTAAGCAAAAAGGGGAGGCTTACGAACCACGCAGCGCAGCCCAGGTAGCAGAACGCAAGCACCAGATGGCTGTAGAATCACAAAAAGCAAAGGGACAGCAGGAATTTTTAGCCCGTGTAGAACAGGCACTTCAGGGCGAAGTGGTAGAATGGCAAAGAATAGATCGCCAGCGTTTAGAAGCATTAGAAAAGTATGCGACTCTGCTGGCAGATGTGATCATGCTGAAGGTGAATTACGACTCTTTAGCCCGTGCTTGTCCGCCTCCAGCTTCAGTATTAGAAACTATGAATATGCTGGGACGTTCTGCTACGCCCCAGGGTGCTTTTCAACTATTGATAGATTTGGGTTGGTGGAGTTCTCATGAAAACCTGTTCCTACGCCGTTCATCAATTTCTGTTCAATTTCCTCATCAGGTATTAGAAGTGGCGCAAGAACGTTTGGATTTCCCTAGTACAGATTTAGACACAAACCGTCTCGATCTCACTCATCTCAAGGTATACACCATTGATGATGAAAGCACGACGGAAATAGACGATGGTTTGAGTTGGGAGGTATTACCAGATGGAAGAGAACGGTTATGGGTACATATAGCAGATCCTACCAGGTTATTAATACCAGATGATGAATTAGATTTGGAAGCGAGAAAACGGGGGAGTACGGTTTATTTACCTACGGGGATGATTCCCATGTTTCCAGAGGTGTTAGCTACAGGTCCGATGAGTTTGGTACAGGGGAAAGTCTGTTGCGCTCTCAGCTTTGGGGTGATTTTAGATCAAGTTGGGTCTGTAGAAGATTATTGTATACATACTGGTTTAATTAAGCCTACCTATCGTCTCACCTATGAAGATGTAGATGAGATGTTGCAATTGGGAGTACAAGCAGAACCAGAAATTGAAGCGATCGCTAATTGGGCAAAAATACGCAAAAATTGGCGTTATGGTCAAGGGGCTATTAGTATCAATATGCCAGAAGCGATGATCAAAGTCAAGGACGATGATATCAATATTGATATTTTAGATGATTCTTTGTCCAGGCAACTAGTAGCAGAAATGATGATTCTGGCTGGAGAAGTTGCCGCCCGTTATGGTCAAACCCATAATATCCCTCTCCCCTTTCGCGGTCAACCCCAACCGGAATTACCTCCAGAGGAAGAATTACTGCAATTACCAGCCGGTTTTGTCCGTTCCTGTGCTATGCGTCGTTGTATGCCTAAGAGTGAAATGAGTATTACCCCTGTGCGTCATGCTGGCTTAGGTTTAGATACTTATACACAAGCTACTTCTCCTATTCGCCGTTATAGCGACTTACTGACCCATTTCCAATTGAAAGCACATTTACGCGGTGAAGGTTTACCTTTTTCTGCGGAACAACTCAAAGAAGTGATGATGACAGTCAGCAGCGCCACCCAAGAAGCAACGATGGTGGAACGACAAACTAATAGATATTATGCTTTAGAATATTTACGTCGTCATCCTGAAGAAGTTTGGCAAGTGACAGTATTGATGTGGTTGCGAGAAGATAGCAATTTAGCGCTGATTTTATTAGAAGATTTGGGTTTACAATTGCCTATGTCCTTCCGGCGTTCTGTGAGTTTGGGAGAAAATTTATTAGTAAAAGTTAGTTTGGCTGACCCGCAAAAAGATTTGATTCATTTCCAGGAAATTATGTATCAAGAAGCCCAATCAATTATAAATTAATTAGCGATTGACCTAAAGTCCACGCAGGTGGACTTTGTTTGTGTAGTAGCGACAAAAGTTAGGTTAACATAATCAAACCAAACTGTGTCAAGAAACGTAAAATCGCTGAAAACTTCTTTACTCTTGCCTTTTGCCTCTTGTCTCTTGCCTTAAATGCAAAATCCATGGACAGACGATCTTTTTTATTAGGTACAACTACTTTAGCACTTTCTCAAATCATAATTGGGTGCGAGACAAAGCAACCGCCTCTGAATGTACAGCTATTAAAAAATTCCATTCCCGGTCAGGTAGTTAATCAGTTTCGGAAAAGTGTAGAGTCAGGGGGAAAATTGAAATTTACCCCACTTGATCAGATTGAGGAATTATTTAAATTATTGCAAACTTGGCAAAAACCACCAACTAATAAAAATCAAAAATCATTGCCAGCAAATTTGGTAACATTGGGAGATTATTGGTTACAAGCAGCAATTAATCAGAAATTGATTCAACCCTTATCAACAGAAAAGATCCAAAATTTAGCTAAACTAGATGAAAAATGGCGACAATTAGTTAAGCATGATCAGGAAGGGAAAATTTGGGGTATTCCTTACCGCTGGGGGAATACAGTCATTGTTTATAATCAAGAAAAGTTTGAAAAGTTAGGATGGAAACCGAGAGATTGGAGTGATTTATGGCGCAGCGAATTAGAAAATCGAATATCTTTACTTAATCATCCGCGAGAAGTAATTGGTTTAGTGTTGAAGAAATTAGGAAAATCTTATAATACCGAAAATATTCATCAAATCTCCTCCTTAGAATCAGAATTACAAGCATTAAATAAACAAGTTAAATTTTATGATTCTACAAACTATTTAGAACCATTAATCATTGGGGATACTTGGTTAGCAGTAGGATGGTCAAATGATATCATCCCAATGATCAGTCGTTATCAAAAATTTACCGCAGTTGTTCCCCAGTCAGGAACAGCAATTTGGGCAGATTTATGGGTAAGTCCTACAGGAGTTAGTAATGATACTCTAGCATATAAATGGCTAGATTTTTGTTTGCAACCGAATACATCTGGGCAAATTGCTTTACTAACTAAAAGCAATTCTCCCATTGACAATAATATTGCAATCACAGATATCCAGAAGCCCGTACAGAACTTGTTATTGAATAATTCAGAAATTTTTGCCAAAAGTGAATTTTTACTTCCCTTACGCCCTGAAGTAACACAAGAGTATGAAGATTTATTTATGAAGATGAAAAAATCGTAATTTTAGAAAGAGGGACGCAAACCAAATTTGCTTTGATTATTCATCTGAATACTACAGGAAACGGGAGTTTGAGTAAAATTACAGGTATAAGCTGCTAAAAGTTCTTTTTGATAGTCAAAAACTCGAATATTGTAACCAGACTTACTAGTTAAACTCCCCAAACGATTGACAAAAACATACTGTTCTAAATAATCTAATAAAATCCAAACTTGCTGATTAACAATTAAATCTACTCGTGGGGGTTCAGACTGGGAAGCAGGGTAAACTATCCAATTATCCAAAAGCTTGTTTTCCGAGTTTTCCTGAGACCACCATAAACTAGGAATTGTCAATTTTTGGGGATGAATAGTTTTAGAAGTGATGATATTATCTTTTGGTTGAGTGAGTAAATCTAATTCTAAAGGTGCTTGAGAAGGTAAAGGGATATTTTGGGATTTTGACGGAAGAATAGGAAAAAAGCAAGAAGTAGTAAAAGTGAGAATTGCTAATAATAGCTGGGGTTTTTTGTGGGTAAATAAATTATTTTGACTCATATATTTTCCTGTATTAATAATAAAACTCTTGTGGTGCGGGCATCTTGCCCGCACAAGGTGTACCTCACTCAAAGCTACTTGCTGTAATACTTTTAACTCTCTAACTTTCCTACGCATATGTGATTATAAAACATTTTTAGTATTTAAGATCCCTATATTTCCATGCAAGGAATTATTTTTGATTTTGAAAATATTTGAACTCTAAAAGTCAGATCAAGGACTCCCGGATAAGTCCTCTCTCCGTAATCTTTCCTTCGCGCCTCTGCGCTTCTGGGTGAGAAAAAATTACCCCATTGCTGGATATTGAGCCAACACCTGCCGTAAATATTCCCCAGTATAAGAACGGGGATTATTGGCCACATCTTCGGGCGTTCCCGCAGCAATTATTTCTCCTCCTTTATCTCCTCCTTCTGGTCCTAAATCTATTACCCAATCTGAACAACGAATCACATCTAAATTATGTTCAATGACTAAAATTGAATTTCCTTTATCTACTAATCTTTGTAAAACGTCTAACAATTTGTGAACATCATAAAAGGATAAGCCTGTGGTTGGTTCATCTATTAAATATAAGGTTTTTCCGGTCGCGCGTCGAGATAATTCTGTCGCTAATTTCACCCGCTGCGCTTCTCCACCAGATAAGGTTGTGGCTGGTTGTCCTAATTGGACATAACCTAAACCAACATCTACTAATGTTTGTAATCTCGTTACGGCTTTGGGAATATTTTGACAAAAATCTAATGCCTCTTCAACGGTCATGTTCAAAACATCAGAAATTGATTTATCTTTATATTTAACTTGCAGGGTTTCTCGGTTATATCTCGCACCTTTGCAAATTTCACATTGCACATAAACGTCAGGTAAAAAGTTCATTTCAATGACATTTACACCCTGTCCACTACAAGCTTCACAACGTCCACCTTTGACATTAAAGGAAAATTGTCCAGCTTTATAACCTCTGGTTTTCGCTTCTACAGTTTGGGAAAAAACATCACGAATAATATCGAAAACTCCGGTATAGGTTGCGGGGTTAGAACGGGGAGTTCTCCCTATAGGTGATTGGTCAATGACAATGGCTTTATCAACACAGTTTAAACCTTTGATTTCATCTATATCTTTGGGTGCGGGAGATTTTTTGAGTAAATGATGTTGTAATGCTGGATAAAGTAATTCATTAATTAAGGTAGATTTTCCTGAACCAGAAACACCCGTAACAGAAACAAGTTTTCCCAAGGGAATTTCTACATCTACATTTTGTAAGTTATTGCGACGCGCATTTTTAATAGTTAAAGCTCGGCCATTTCCTTCTCTTCTCTTGGTGGGAGTATTTATGACTCTTTTTCCTGATAAATAAGCCCCGGTTAAGGATTTTTCTGCATTGAGTAAATTCTCTAAATTTCCTTGAGAAATAATATGTCCTCCATGAATTCCCGCCCCAGGACCAATATCAACTATATAATCAGCCGCGCGGATAGTTTCTTCATCATGTTCGACGACTATTAGGGTATTTCCTAGGTCCCGTAATTTGGTTAAGGTTTTTAGTAATCTGGCGTTATCTCTTTGATGTAAACCGATACTTGGTTCGTCTAAAACGTATAAAACTCCTGTTAGTCCTGAACCAATTTGTGTCGCTAACCGAATGCGTTGAGCTTCTCCACCTGATAATGTCATGGCGGGACGATCTAAGGTGAGGTAATCTAAGCCAACATCTAATAAAAATTGTAATCTGGCTTTGATTTCTCTCAAAACTAAATCAGCTATTTGACTTTGGCGATCGCTCAATTTTAATTTTTCTATTCTTTCTCGACATTCCCGAATGGAAACGGTAGTAAAATCTAAAATTCCATATTGTCCCAATTTCACAGCTAAGGCTTCGGGTTTTAATCTTTTCCCTCCACAAACTTCACAAGGTTGATCAATTAAATATTCTTCTAATTTCTGTTTAATTAACTCTGTTCCCCCTTCATATTGTCTTTGTAAAATCGGAATTACGCCTTTAAAAATTTGCTTTTTCTCGGTTGGATTTTTCGGTTCTTCTTCTCCATACAAGACAATTTTTTGCTGTTGCGCTGTCAATTTCCCCCATTGAGTTTGTAACTCAAACCCATAATTTAACCCCACAGCATACAATAACTCTAAATAATAGGAATTTTCCTTTTCTGACCAAGGAGCGATCGCTGCATACATAGGCGAATTTTCATCAGGTACAACCAACTCCGGGGAAAATCTTCTTAAAGTCCCGATCCCATGACAATGGGGACAAGCGCCATAAGGTGAATTAAAAGAAAACAACCGTGGGGATAATTCTTCCATTACCGCACCATGTTCGGGACAAGCAAAGTTTTCTGAAAATACCATTTCTTTGGGTAATTCTTCTTCAGAAATACCTTGATTTTTTCCTTCAGTTGATATATACTTACTATCAGGTCGCTCCAGCGCTATCTTATTTAATGTATCATCTAATACCTCAATTATGGCAATACCGTGAGATTGCTTAAGACAAGTTGCTAGAGAATCTACCAAACGCTCTTGAATACCATCTTTTTTAACTAATCTGTCAATAACCAGTTCTATAGTATGTGTGCTATTTTTATCTAACTCAATCAAATCAGATAGCTCTCGGACCTCCCCATTTACCCGCAAACGAGCGAAACCTTGGGAAGCTAAACCAGAAATTAATTTGCGGTGAGTTCCTTTTTTTCCGCGGACTACAGGGGCTAAAATTTGGAAGCGGGTGCGGTCGGGAAGTTCCATAATGCGATCGCACATCTGGTCTATGGTTTGAGGCGCGATAGAGTGATCACAAAGGGGACAATGAGGTTCACCCGCTCGACCATATAACAATCGCAAATAATCATAAATTTCCGTTACTGTTCCCACTGTGGAACGGGGATTATGGGAAGTTGATTTTTGGTCAATGGAAATTGCGGGACTTAAACCCTCAATTGCTTCTACATCAGGTTTATCCAATTGTCCCAAAAATTGGCGAGCATAGGCGCTTAGGGATTCCACATAACGACGTTGACCCTCCGCAAAGATGGTATCAAAGGCCAAGGAGGATTTACCCGAACCAGAAACCCCGGTAAAAACAATCAAACGATCACGGGGTAATTCCAAATCAATATTTTTCAGATTATGCTGTCTAGCACCCCGAATGCGGATAGTATTTTGGCTATGATTAGGGGATGGAAGCACATCATTTAAACAAGCGGCTAAATTTTCTGACATATTGACAGGCTAGGGAAAGTTACACAATGAAACAATCCTTAATAATACTATCTTTATCTGGTTTATGGTAGAATTTGATTTTGAGTTCCTTTTACCCATTACCAATTACCTGTCCTAACCAACTAATAATTTCACCATTAACAACATCGGGAACTTCATCATGGGGACAATGGCCCGCACCAGGAACAGGGACAATTTTCACATCTTTACCATCTTTTTGTGCTAGTCTATAAACATCCGCCCCTGTAATTGGTGTCCAAGGATCTTCCTCACCCCAAATTACTAATAAAGGCCATTCTAACTTAGGTAATAACGAACTAGGACTAGGTCCAGGGGGTGCGGTCAGAATCGCAGCAAAAACATCCTGCGCTCCTGGGTCACAGGATGGTATATAGAGTAAATCTACAAGTTCATCAGTTACGGCGTTGCGATCGCGGTACACTTGATATAATGTCCGTCTAATTTGTGATTTTTGGCGAATACGGTTAAAAACAAATTTACCCGTCACTGGGTTAGCCACTAACTTGTTAAAAGTCCCCATAAAAACCCGTAGCAGTGGGTTTAATTCCTGGGGACGGTGACTCAAACCACCAGCGGAGTTAATTAACACGCCTCCAGCGGCAATTTCGGGGTATTCTGTTAAAATAATTAAACTTAAAAGTGCGCCAATAGAATTACCGATAAATATAGCTGGTGTTTGGATATGTGTATTGTGAAAATCTTTTAATAATTCCGCCCACAGTTCCATGGTATAATCCACCTTGGCTTTATCAGAACCCCCAAACCCCAACAAATCTAAAGCAAACACCTGATAACCAGCCGCAGCTAGAACCGGGATATTTTTCCGCCAATGACCAATGGAAGCACCAAACCCATGAATAAGTACCAATGGTTGGCCTGTACCCATAACTGTATATTGAACTTTATAACTGCGCCAAGTCCAAACTTGTTTTTCTAATGTCTGTAAATGCTGGGTTGTAATTGTCATTTGTCAAAATTTCAGTGTAAATTTCTGGTTTAATTTATTATTTATGATGATCAATTGTCAATTATCATTGGATAATTGTAGGCTGGGTAAAGCAACAGCGAAACCCAACCAGGTCGTGAAGATGTTGATATTGAGTTTTGTTCCTCAAACCAACCTAGACAATTTAATGCTTGTGCCTTAAACTTAACAGTGTTTACTTGTAATTAATTACCAATTATCATTAGTTTACTTGCCAGGTGTGAGCTAAAATACCATGAACCCCATTAAATTAACTTATTGGAGTAAACTAGTTGTTACAACTGTTTCTATTGTCGCAATATCCTCAATATCTTCTGCATTAGCATTATCAAAACTGTCTTCTTTAGATACATCAAATCTCAGTCAGTTCTCAGAAAAGCAAGTTTTAGCAGATAAAGCAGATAAAGCAGATAAAGCAGATAAAGCAGATAAATATGACAGTGAAGCAGTCGGAGTTACTATTGCTACTAGTTCTTTTCCAGAGAAAAAACCAGCATTCACGCTTTATATCTGGCAACCAGGTGGTACAATCTCAGAGGTAACAGCCCGTATTTCCATCAAAAGTAAATATGGAAACAAATACCGCCAAGAGAGATTTTTAGGCGATTATAGATATAGGATGAAGCAAAAGGCTAATTTTGTCAAGGGGTTTAAATCAGAGGATCTTATAGTTGTTCGTTTATATGATACCACAAACCGCCTGATTGGCTACAGTGAATTTGCGATTTTACCGGAAAATACTGCGGTTAACATAATTTTATCAGCTAATCCCATAGTAGAACAAGTAGTTCGCAGCTTTTATGGTGCTGATGTTAACAATGATAGCATTGTTGATAATGATAGTATCAAATACGACTACTTCACCCAAGTTAATAACCAAAAAGTTACTTTCCTGAGTAGTTCGGAAAATGTCAGTATTACTCAATACCAAGCAGCAGGTTTTTCTCAAATTCCCACAACTGCTGCTTATCCTATATCCCTGAGTGATGTCGTTGGTAAATCTATCAACATCTTTGATTCCAACTTAGCACAAGCCTTAACAGTCCCTCCAGGGAGGATAACACAGTTGATTCCAATTCAGGAAAATTCCAGTTTTGAACTGGGACAACTATTAAGTAAATATCGGCAAATAGGTGTAGCAAAAAATATTAAAGTTTCATTTTCTGATATTTCCAAAGACTATTGGGCTAAAGAATATATTAGCGAATTAGCCGCAATGGAAATAATTGGTGGCTTTCCCGATGGTTCTTTTCGTCCTAACGCAGCGGTAACTCGTGGGGAATTGGCCGTCCTGCTGCAAAAAGTGTTCACGAAAAGTAAAATTCGTAAAGCGGTAGCTTTTAAAGATATTCCACCGCGACATTGGGCTTATAATGCGATTCGAGAGAGTTATGAAATGGGGTTTTTCAACACATTGAATAGTAAAAAATTCAACCCTGCTCAAAAGCTGACTCGTTTAGATGTTTTTATCACCTTAGCCAAAGGACTGAATTATCAATTTACTGGTTCTACAGAAAATATCCTTTCAGTTTACAGCGATGCTTCTACTATTAAGAGCGAACATCGTAATTTTCTCGCTAGTCTAACACAAAATGGTGTAATTGTCAACTATCCAAATATAAAATTGCTGAATACTAAAAAAATTGCCACCAGGGCAGATGTATGTGCGTTGCTATATAGAGCAATGGTTGTTAATGGTGAAGTAGTAGATTTCCCGTCCAGATACACTGTGAAAATCACAAGATAGAATGTGCGAAAATAGGGGAAACAATGGGTTTTTGATGATATTTTTGTTTCGCGCAAAGGAAGAAATAGAATGTCTCTTCCTTATTGTCTTTTATCAACCAGTATTTCTCATTCCTGCTGCAATACCGTTAATGGTTAATAATGCACCTCTGAGTAATTCTCCTTTACTGTAACGGGAGTGAATTACGCCGGTTGTGGGCGCATTTTTAGACTGACGCAAGCGTTTTAGCAAGGAAACTTGGATAAATCCTAAAGGCACAATTGTTCCGTTTCTTAATTGTACAGAACGTTGTAAAATTGGATCACCATCTAATAGTTTTTGGTGTCC
This sequence comes from Anabaena sp. FACHB-1391, assembly GCF_014696755.1. Taxonomy (NCBI): domain Bacteria; kingdom Bacillati; phylum Cyanobacteriota; class Cyanophyceae; order Nostocales; family Nostocaceae; genus Anabaena; species Anabaena sp. FACHB-1391. The sequence goes on from NZ_JACJQS010000016.1 coordinate 68,786, forward strand.
AGTGATTTTTAAAACTAAATCTCTAGTGAGGAAAAATTCCCTAGAAATTTGTTCAAAAACATTCTCAAATCTAGTTTTGTCTTCAGGGTTAGATAATTCGTTGACATAATGACGTGCCATTTCCATGTCCACCTTTGCTAAGGTCATTTCTGCTTTAGAAATCACCATTTTAAAGAATGGCCACTTTAGGTAAAAATAGCGCAGTAATTTTAAATGTTGTTCTGGTTCTTCGTCCAGAAATTTTTGTAAAGCTGTACCAATTCCATACCAAGAAGGTAATAAGAAGCGGGTTTGTGTCCAACTAAATACCCATGGGATAGCTCGTAAACTGCTTAAATCTTTTTTACCAGATGGACGACGGGCCGGACGAGAACTAATTTGTAATTGGCTGATTTCTTCTATGGGTGTAACCTGGTGAAAGAAGTCAATAAAATCAGGTTGCTCATAAATTAGGTTACGATAGTGCTGACGGGAGGCATGAGCTAATTCTTCCATGATCTCATTCCAAGGTTCAATATCATCAAACCCTGTCCCCAATAAACTCGCTTGAATTACTGCTGTGGTGATAGTCTCTAAGTGATATAAGGCTAAATCTAATAAGGAGTATTTGGAAGCTAATACTTCCCCTTGTTCGGTGATTTTGATCCGGCCGCTAATACTGTTACCTGGTTGGGCTAAAATTGCTTCATAAGCAGGACCGCCACCGCGACCCACAGACCCCCCGCGTCCGTGGAAAATCCGCAGATTTACACCATAACTTTCAGCAATTTTCTGGAGTGATTTTTGGGCTTTATGAATTTCCCAGTTACTACTTAAAAAACCAGAGTCTTTGTTACTATCAGAATACCCTAGCATTACCTCCTGTAAGTTAGGACTCAGTGTAGCAATAGATGGATGTGCTTGTGCCTCTGTATTGTTAATTGCAGCGTAGCCTCCAGCCAGCATAGCACGATACAAGGGCAGTTCAAACAGTTGTTGCATTACGCTTCTGGAGCGTTGTAAATCTTCTACGGTTTCAAATAAAGGCACAACGCGAATTGTCCCCACCGCAAGTACAGGGTCAAATAAGGTTGATTCTTTGGCTAATAGTAAAACTTCTAGTACGTCGCTAACTTCACGGCACATACTAATAATATAAGTTTGACAGATATTGATACCAAATTCTTGTTGCAGCGATCGCAAAATGCGGAAGGTTTGAATAACATCATTGGTTTTTTCCGAAAATGGTAATTCAGCGGGAATCAATGGTCTACGAGTTTGCAATTCTGCGGTTAACCAAGCTATTCTTTGTTCTTCCGATAATTCATGGTAAGATTGCGGTAAAAGCTGCAAATATTCCAGAATTTCATTAATTGCATCAGCATGACGAGAGGATTCTTGACGAATATCTAATTGCGTCAAATTAAAGTCAAATATTTCTACTTGACAAATCAGATTTTCTAACTCCGCACAACTTAAACCTGTTTCCCGCAAGTTGCGTTGAATTAATAACAATTCCGCTAAAAATTCTGTACCAGACCGGTATTTATGTGCATCTTCATTTTGCGGCGTTTCTCGATTATATAAGGCTAAATTCCGATCTCGTGTATTTTCTAGTCTTTTAAGTATATAAGATAACTTCAGGCGATAAGGCTCTTGACGAAACCTTAAAGCTAAAGAGTCATAAACGCTACTTAGCTGTGATTGATCTAACTCCAGAGATTCCAGTAAATCTGGCAATACATCACTCCACTGCATAGAAACGCTCAGTAATGTCACTAACTCTTTCACAGATTTAATATACCGATCTAAAACCATTTTCCGTTGATAACAGGCGGTTTTCCATGTTACTTCTGGTGTCACGGAGGGATTACCATCTCGGTCTGAACCTACCCAAGAACCAAAGGAGCAAAAATTTGTCCCCGGTGGTTGTAACCAGGGAAAAGTTTCCTCTAGGGAGTATTTAAAGCGTTTATATAATTGTGTAATCCCATCAAATAACACCTCTTGAAAGTAGTGAAGGGCATAATCTACTTCATCTAAAACCGTCGGTTTGAATTGATGCAATTCATCCGTACGCCACCAGAGACGAATTTCTTCCAGTAACCTCTCTTTGATTTCTACTGTTTCCCAAGGATAACTACCAGCACGAGTGATACTATCATCCATTTTTTGTAAAAGATGTACCACCTGACGCTGTTTATCTCGGATAGTATGACGGACAATTTCCGTGGGGTGTGCGGTGAAAACCAAGCGGATATCCAGTTGAGAAATCAGACGTTGAATTTGTTGTGGGGGAACATTCAATTGAAATAATAGCGGAAATAAAGCCGCAAAACTGCCTTTTTGCTGGGTTTCCGGTGTCATTAAGTCGCTACCTACTTCTTTGGTAATCAGTACATCTTCCTCCCGTTGGTTGGTAGCATAAATGATACTGGGAAAAAGTTTTTGATCAGGTTGAATTGCATAGCGGGTTAATTGCTGCTTTTGCTCGTATTCCTGCTCAATAATATTAATTAGCTGAAAATAGAGCGCGAAAGCACGGGCGGCACGAATAGCCTCATTGATATTCAACTGTTCAATTAATTCTACGGCTGAGGCGGCTTGGTGATGTGTGGCTTGTCCTTCCGGGGAACACAGATTCCGCAGTTGACGTAATAAATCTACCATTTCTTGACCGCATTCTTGCCGGAGAACTGTTTCCCACAATTCCTCTACTACTTGTAGACGGTGACGCAAGAATAACTCCGAGTGTAGTACCGGAAAATCAATATTTTCAGTTTTCATACTTTTGATCATACTCATAAGATACTCAAAATGCTTAATCTACCTTGTTTTGAGTATCCAACATCAAGCTGTTAGCTTTTTTAGGAACTACTCACAGGTGATTCATGTTACTTTTAACTACTTTTGGTTCATTTTCGATAGGAAGAGGCAATTTGAATAAACCACTTCACTAAATGTCTACTCATCATTTTAAGATAAAGTTCGCCTTCACTCAATAGCAAACAGGAGAAAAGATATTTTCAGAATATTTACTCTGTTGTCACTGACTCAGATCATGGTAACTGGGATACAATCAATAAAAATATATCTATTTCAGTAACTTATTCTCTTAGCACTTTATACAAGCGAGTATTCTGAAAACTTAAATCTAACCTTGGTTCTATCTCAACACGAATTAAGGGAGTCAAGCGAGAATAGAATAAATAATCTTGGTAATAACTAATAGAAAATAGAGTCACGTCGCATATTATGATTATAATGTGTCTTGTCTGTAAAAACTTCCCCAGGTTTTTGCATACACCCACAGGAGAAATTGTAAAAAGTTCTTATTTATTCACCCGACACCAACAGAGTTAAATTTTTCAGCAGTTTATCATCAGCATAATGAACATATCTACCACATTCACAACCCGCTTAGATTCTTATTATCAGGAAATCAAAACAATTATTTTAGCGCGTCAAAATCCCATTACTGGTTTATTACCCGCAAGTACCGCTGTGACTGCTCATGGTGATTATACAGATGCCTGGGTGCGAGATAATGTGTATAGTATATTAGCAGTTTGGGGTTTAGCTTTAGCATATCGCAAATTAGATAGTGACGGTGGTCGCACTTATGAACTAGAACATAGTGTTGTCAAATTAATGCGTGGCCTGTTATTTGCTATGATGCGACAAGCTCATAAAGTAGAGAAATTTAAATATACACAATCTTTATTAGATGGACTTCACGCCAAATACAATACGTCCACAGGTGATATTGTGGTTGGTGATGATGAATGGGGACATTTACAACTTGACGCTACATCTATCTTCTTGTTAATGTTAGCAGAAATGACCGCCAGTGGCTTATCAATTATTTTTACATTAGATGAAGTTAACTTTGTTCAAAATCTAGTTTATTATATTGGCAGAGCTTACCGGACACCAGATTTTGGAATTTGGGAACGGGGTAATAAAATTAATCATGGTAATGCAGAATTAAACGCCAGTTCTTTAGGAATGGCTAAAGCAGCTTTAGAAGCAGTAAATGGACTCAATTTATTTGGTGTTTATGGTAGTCAAGCCTCAGTAATTCACGTTTTACCAGATGAAATTGCCAGAGCAAGAATCACCTTAGAATCATTATTACCCAGAGAATCAGGTTCTAAAGAAATTGATGCAGCGTTATTAAGCATTATTAGTTATCCCGCTTTTGCTGTCAAAGATGATAAATTACGAGAGCGAACCTTTAAAGAAATTGTGAGTAAATTAGCCGGAAAATATGGCTGTAAACGCTTTTTAAGAGATGGACATCAAACAGTTTTAGAAGATACCGAACGTTTGCATTATGAACCTAGCGAACTGAAAGAATTTGAGCATATTGAATGTGAATGGCCATTATTTTTCACTTATTTAGTTCTTGATGGATTATTTCGCGGTGAAAAAGCACAAGTTGAGAAATATCAACAACTTTTAAAATCATTGTTGGTAGAACAAAATGGATTACAGCTATTACCAGAACTATATTATGTTCCTGAAGAAAATATAGAATCTGAAAAATTAAATCCCCAAACTCAGTTAAGATTACCTAACGAAAATATTCCCCTAGTTTGGGCGCAAAGTTTATATTATCTGGGAGAAATGTTAAGCGAGGGTTTAATTTCCTTAGGAGATATTGATCCTTTAGGTAGACATTTAAGCGTAGGAAAAAGCAGAAGTGCCTTAGTACAAATTGCTTTAATAGCCGAAGATGAAGAATTACAAAATCAGTTAAAAATATATGGAATTGAAACCCAAACACCTAAGCAATTAGCACCAATTCAAGTCAGAAAATCTGAAGAACTTTCGCAAATTTATACCCAAATTGGTAGAAATGATCAATTAGGTTTAACAGGTCGTCCCCTGCGAAGACTGAGAAGTTTAACGACATCAAGATTTTTTAAAATTCAAGATCAAACAGTAGTATTTTTACCATCATTTTTAGATTCTCAGCAGTTTTATCTAACTCTTGATTATCACTTTTTAGTAGATCAAATTAGAGGAGAATTAGCTTATATTCAAAAATATTGGAGTGATTTAGGTCGTCCGACTTTGACCTTAATGATTACTCGGACAATGCTAGAAACTGGTGCAGAAGCATTATTAGAATTAATGCAAGAACTCAAAGATGGTATTTGTCATGGAGTGCAGGTAAAATTAGGAAAATTAAATCAATTAATGCTGACAGCCGCAATTCAAAAAATTGATTTTTTGTCAGACATAACATTATCTCAATCATCAGTAATTAATCAAAAAATTCGTTGTAATTATCTGACTTCCCATTTAGAAAAAAGTTGGTCTTTGGGACATACTCAAGAATTTCAAATGGAATGCGAAACCAACTTAAATTTATTATTACAATATTTGCGCTCATCGGAAAATATCTATGAGCAGATTGAATTACTGCAAACATTAAGTCGCTTACGGGGTTTAGAATTTAATACAGGTTATGCAGGTCCAAATCATAAAGTCATTGTAGCTGATTTACTGGATGAAGTTTACAACAAAGCCGGCGATTTAGGGATTTGGGCGGTGGTACGACGGGCTGCGGGTTTACGTCAAATGCTTGATATTGGCTTATCAGACGCGGTAACAAGTATTTTGGTGCAAGGAAAGCAAATTGCAGTCGGGAGGGCTTATAGTCAGGCTTCTTTAATGGTTGTTCCCATGTCTGCAAATGAAATTGCTGAGAAAATCAATAACTTCTGTCGTGAAGATATCCGCGACCGGGTTTTAACACAAGAAATTCTCATTTATCTTGGTGTTTTAATCAAATCTGAACCAAAATTATTTCGCGGTTTTATCACATTAAGAGTCGGTTATCTGATTCTTTTAATTACTAGCGACATAGCTAGAGAATTTAATCTCACCCAAGATGAAGCTTATGAGAAATTAATGGAGTTATCACCTTTTGAGGTGAAAATGCGTCTGCGTCAAGTGTTAACTGGATATAGTGGTGTAAGTAATTTATTGCGTCAACAGGAATCATTGCACGTCAAACAAAAAGAAAGTGATATCGCTTGGGTTGTGTTACCTGTAGTCAGTCAAGAAATAGAAGTTCCTCCCCATGGTTGGCGCAGATTTCGTCAAGCAGAAGGAGCATTAAATCGTGTACCCAAGGACTTTTTTAAACAAGTTTGGCTATTAATGCAGCATTGCAAAGGTGTAGTCATTGGTGATAAATTAGAACGCCGGAATCGTTTAGAAAGTGAAATTATGCTTTCAGAAATGACCGCCGGAGAAAGAAATTTTGCTTTATTGGTTGAACATTTACTAAATAAAATTGAAGCCCCTGAATATCGTCAAGTCAATGTAGAAGCCCTGATGGAATTGGCTACAATTGTCGCTAATAACCCAAACTTGCAAATTGAAGAATATATCGTTTTAGATGTGTTAATCGGTCACGCAGTGCGGTTAGCTTGGTTAGAAAATCATCCCCATCGTCAAGATAATTATGATGAAGATAAAGCTAGTGCCTGGCCATCATTTTATAATAGTTCTCCTCAAGATTGCGCCAATTATATTTTGAAGGCCTTTAGGTTCTTAACGGAGTTTGTGAAAGATGTTTAAACGTTTGCTATTCTTGGTATAAATACTAATTATCAACTATGCTACAACGAGTAATTATTAAGGGGTTCAAGTCTATTAAGACAATGGATATTGAATTGCGTCCCTTAAATATATTGATTGGAGCTAATGGAGCAGGTAAGAGCAATCTGATCTCCTTTTTCAAGATGCTAAATGAGATGATGGCCGGACGACTTCAACAATATATCGGTATATCCGGTTACGCTCAATCTCTCTTACACTTTGGACCAAAGGTAACACCGCAAATCGAGGCAAAACTAAAGTTTAAGATTGACAATGGGAGTGTGGATATTATCTATACCATTTGTCTACTTCATGCAGCAGGTGATACTTTAATCTTTGCTGAAGAAACAGGGACGCGAAACGGCTCACACCTACCTCAACCTTTAACTACTTACTCCTTCGGTGCGGGACATCAAGAAACAAAAATCAACAAAGCAGCACAAGCAGGTACACCAACAATTGCCAATACTATCAAACATTTGCTCAATCTCTGTCGTGTTTACCACTTTCACGATACTTCATCTACCGCGCGAGTTCGTCAATCCTGTTACATTGATGATAACCGCTACCTGGTGTCTGATGCGGGAAATTTAGCTGCATTACTTCTGAGATTCCGCGAAGATCATAGTACAGCCTATCAGCGTATTATTAAAACTATCCGTCTAATTGCCCCATTTTTTGATGATTTTGTCCTTGAACCTAGGGGGAATAATGTTATTCTCAACTGGCGAGAAAAAGGATCAGATCAAGTATTTGGACCACACCAATTTTCAGACGGTACTTTGCGTGCTATCTGCTTGACTACGTTGCTTTTGCAGCCAGAAAATGAACTTCCAGAACTCATTATTGTTGATGAACCGGAACTTGGTCTTCATCCCTACGCGCTCAATGTTGTAGCTGCGATGTTTGGTAAAGCTTCCTATCATACACAAATTTTGATTAGCACCCAATCTACTTCTTTTTTAGATAACTTTAATGCTGAAGATGTAATTACAGTAGATAGAGTGGGTAAGGAATCGCAATTTAGGCGGTTAAATCCTGAAGAATTAGAAGCATGGTTAGAAGAATATAGTTTAGGAGAAATTTGGGAAAAAAATATCATTGGTGGAGGTCCACACTAATGGTAAGACTCTATTTATTTGCAGAAGGACAAACTGAACAAACATTTGCTTCTATTATCCTGCAACCACACCTGGCGCAACATCAAGTATTTATGCACCACCCTAGACTCATTGCTCATGGAAGAAAAAAGGGTAAAACTAATCGTGGTGGTAGTGGTTATGGTGATTATCAGCCAATGAAGGATGATATTTTGCGATCGCTTGCGGAGGATAAAAATACAGATGTTTTCTTTACCACCATGATTGATTTGTATGCAATTCATTATAATTTTCCGGGATTAAAGGAATCTGAAATTATGCGCCAAAATCCCATAAAACGAGTTGAGTTTTTAGAGAAAAGCTTTGCTAATGATATTGATGATCCTCGATTTATACCGTACATTCAACTGCATGAATATGAAGCTTACCTTTTTTCTGATCCTACTTGTTTTGAGTCCTTTTATGATCATTGCTCAGATCGGGTTGCAATTCTCAAAGCTGCGGCCGATAAACATGAAACTCCTGAGTTGATTAATGATAGCAAGGAAACAGCCCCCAGTAAACGTATTATTGCCCAATTTCCTGATTATGAAAGAGCAAAATCTACTTATGGTCCATTATTGGCTGAATCAATTGGACTGGAAATAATTCGGAATAAATGTCCTCACTTTAATTCATGGCTATTACGACTTGAATCATTGGGTAAATAAAGCATTGATACCCCCAACATTAATGGGGGGTACATTCCTATGTTCTTGAAATGCGATCGCCGGATAAATTCTCATAAAATTCATTGAAACGTATAAAGGATAAAAGCAATGACTCCGAGGTATTACTTGCTGAATTTTGGAATGGATATAGATCAAAACTTCGCTTCTATTTCTCAGAAACCTCTAAATTTTGCAACCAACTAACCAAATCATCTAAACTCGCAAAATCTAACAACACCTCCGTTAAATCTTCCAATTGTTCCAGAGATAACTTCTCAATCTGCATTTTTAGCTGACTAGGCACTTCCCCAAATTTTTTAGATAACAACCGCAGGATCAGATTTACTTCTCCCTCCTGTATACCTTGTTGTATACCTTGTTGTATACCTTGTTGTATACCTTGTTGTATACCTTGTTGTATACCTTGTTGCATACCTATTTCTGTCGCTTCTTCTCTTAGTTCTTGATATAAGCGAGTTTGCTCAAAAGTTATACCTAACATTGCTTCTATCTCCAAACGACTTAAACGAGTAAACCGATAAGACATGATCGTGGTAATTATTTCTAATATGGCACGACTATCCGCTGGTGCTTGTAACTCCTGTTGACAACGGTTGACTAAATATCGCGCTGCTGCTGGTGCTTTGTCTTGGTTTAGGGTTGTTAACACCAACAAACTCACATCAAGGGGTAATTGTTCAAATTCTCCCAACTCATTCAAATATACTCGATGTACCTGTTCTGAACTCAAAAGTGCGCGATAGGGGTGAATATCCCCTTGTTCTGTACTCCGAGTTGGATAAATTAACACCGCTTGCCAATCTTGAAAACGCTCCCTATTTCTGTAAAAATAGAGAAACAACTCCCCAAATAAACGTTCATACAGTCGCTCATCTCTTTGAAATTGTACTTCACAGAAATAAACAACTCCTGGTGTTTCCGTTTCTGGTGGTAAAAACACCCCATCAATTTCAAACTTTGGTTCTTTTACCGCTACCGAATCAAAGCGATAACTAGCCGCGTTTACCGGAGGATTTGCCAATAGCTCAAACAGTAGCGTTGGGTATTTTTGAAATAAATAATAAAAAATAGAGTCACGCCGCATATAAAAGTAGAAATCACCTTTTCATATATATTACCAGGAATAGTGTCGCCATCTATTTTGTGATGATCATGACGGTAGAGATTTGAATTTTTAACAGATTACAAAAAAACCTATATAGGCCAGGGTAGAGCATTCCTAAATCCTGACCTATAGAAACAAACGATTAAACCACTTTGTTAACCATACCTCCAGTCAGTTTGATAACTCTTAGATTAGGAAGTGCAATAGCAAAGCTGACCTAAGGTAAGGTATCGCTTTTTTGCATCTAAAATTCCGTTTACATTCCAACACTACTTAACAGAAACAGAATCAACATCCACAGTTTCCCCAGTAGGAGGCGCATTATTAACTGTATTGCTGGTACTATTTTCTACAGTCCCTTTTTTAGCTTTCCAACCATCAATTACTAGTCCCGAAACTTCAGTAACGAATAAAGTTAAAAGTAAAACATCATCAATTTGACCAATAATAGGAATAAAATCTGGAGAAATATCCAAAGGGCTGATTAAATAGGCCACCGTACCGATAATTACCCACCAACGGTATTTAGGATTGCGTAATGTATTCCGATACCATGTATAAAGGGATTGAATTGAAAAGTTCATACTCTTAACCTCCAGTGATTTTTTTATTTTGGCAAATAATCCTCTAAACTCCCGGTGGGAATAACCGCCATCTTGTGTATAGAAGATGTTAATCCTTGGTAATTAATTAGAAAATTTTGTGAGTATTGCATTACTCTTGAAAATGAAAATGCTTTGATTACTAGTGATGGAGTGAGGAAACTTAAACAGTGGATATTTCAGATTTGTTGAATAAGAGTGGGACCTCTATAGTTTTTGACTTGTTCAAGAAGGGCGGTCCCTCTATGTGGCCTTTGCTGGTTTTATCAGTGCTATCACTAAGTGTGATTTTTGAACGTTTTTGGTTCTGGTTACAGATTCTTACCCAGGAAACAAAAATAGTTAATCGTGTTCTGGATGCTGCTGGTGAAAATTGGGAAATAGCGGAAGCAATTGCTGAAAAAGCAAGAAATCAGCCCATTGGTAGGTTTTTATATGCACCTTTACGCCTAAAGAAAAACGATCCAGAAACCTTTAGATTGGCGCTAGAATCAACCGCAGCAGACGAAATAGCGGGAATGCGACGGGGGGAAAAACTTTTAGAAGCTGTAATTGCTCTCTCGCCTCTGCTAGGATTGTTAGGTACAGTTCTGGGTTTGATCCATTCCCTAAGTTCAATTCGTATTGGTGATTTAGGTACAGAGTCTGCTGCTGGTGTCACCACTGGGATTGGGGAATCTTTGATTAGTACAGCCGCAGGATTAATAGTAGCAATTACTAGTTTGGTATTCTACCGCCTATTTCAAAGTTTTGTTGTTAACCAAGTTAAGGTTTTCAATAAAGCGGGAAATGAAATGGAATTACTCTACCGTCAGTATCCTCCTGATCCTAACAGAATGACTCTAGGGATAGTCTCAAATGAAAAATCATTTCCCGACAATTCTGTAATTGAGTCAGAGGGTACAATTGATAATTCCCAATTGAACTCTTTACCAGGAGAAGAAGATGAAAGTTAAGTTAGACACTCCCACTGAAGACGTTCAGATTCAAATTATCCCCTTAATTGATGTTGTTTTTTGTATTCTGACATTCTTTTTATTAGCAGCTTTACAATTTACTCGTCAACAAGCGATTAATGTTGATTTACCCAAAGCTAGTACAGGTACAAGTTCTGCTGCTAATTCCCAAACTAAAAATAACATTTTACCCGTGACAATTGATGCTGTGGGGATGACATATATAGAAAAAGAACCTGTAAGTCGGGAGGAATTGGAATCACGTTTAAAGCAATATATCCAAACAAATCCAGAGGGGATTTTAGTATTGAATGCGTCACGTACAGCAACTTATAATGATGTTATTCAAACATTAGATTTGCTCAGGAAGGTGGGAGGAAATCGGGTATCTTTGGGAATTATTCCTGGATCATCTCAACCACTGACAAATTCACCTAGCTTCCCTACTATTCCTGTTCCGGTAATACCTAATAATCCTGTTAACCCAGGAATTAACCCACCGGGAAACTTGAATTATTTACCACCCGATAACCCAAATTTATTTCCTGTTCCGGGAAAGGGAATAACTCCTGGTATTTCAATTCCCAATAATACTTTACCGCCAGCACCTGTAAAACCGGGAAAAAATAATTCTTCTCCTCAAAATTAATACCATTTCACCTGAAATTTTGTATGTTTATATCTCTCCATATTTTCCTCAATTACGAGTTTATGGGGAGATTTTTATTGATAAGGAAAGTAAACCTAAAGATATTTAGAATAAATTCCAGTTCTGGAAAAAACTTCTGTTAATTTGTAAATAATTGGTTAAGCTACAAAGATTTTCATATCCAGAAACCAAGTTAACCAGGTAATTTATCACCAATCACCATTTACATTTCAGGGGTTATGGTAATGGATATTACGACGCTGTTAATTGTTTGGTTAGTCACCGCTATTAGTTTGTTTATTATTAGTAAATTACCTTTGGGAGTGGAAATTGATACTCCAGAAAAGGCAATTTTATCCGCAGCAGTTTTAGGTATTATTACAGCACTCGTTAAGCCAATTCTCAAACTTTTGTTTGTGATTCCCAGTTTAGCCAGTTTTGATTTATTATCTGGTATCTTCACTTTTATGATAGCTGTTGTTTGTTTTAGTATTGCTGCTTGGTTGGTAGATGGTTTCTATTTGCGTTTTGGTATTTGGAGTGCTATTTTAGGTGCTTTTGCACTTACTATTATCAATAATATTATTTACAAATTATTGGGTGTGTAATTGGTAATTGGTGATTGGTAATTACTTCCTATCACCTATCACCTATCACCTATCACCTATCACCTATCACCGATACCCATTACTTAGTCATTGATACTAGATGGTGCTGTAGTCGTGTCCGCTTGTTGTTGTCGTTGATCCCGTTTTTTGCGATCTGCTGACAATATATCTGCCATGACGATGAGTGCTTGCGCCATTTTTTCTAGGTTAGAACTGTATAGTTCTAAATCTTTGATCAGTTTGTCTTCTGAAAGATGTAACCCTTTGGCTATCGTTTTTAGTGCTTCAGTTCGTTGTGTATCATCTTTGACAAATGCCGGAGCAGATTCTGCCAATAATGCAAATAAACCAATAGCAAATAAGCGACTGTATTTAAAGTTGGAATTGGCTGCAATTGCCTCTAGTTGCCTTTGTAAATCTGCATCTTGATTTAAGAGAGTTGCTTGACTCAAACCGGCAATTAAATCCTGAACTGGTACATTGGCTGCTAAAGCTTGTAATCTAGAAGCATCTTGTCGGTAGCGGTGGGGGTCTTGTTCCACTGCGTGACAAATTGCTTGAAAAATTGACTCTTGATCTTGTTCTGGCTGGTAGCCAGCCATGAAGCGGTCAAAAGTTGTCACAACGCCCAAAGCATAAATCCCATCATAGCTAAAATCAACATTGACTGACAGTAGGTGCATTTCTACCATCAATTCTTCCACTACCCGGCGGTAAATAGTATTAATCGGCCTGGTATGAAGGTGATAGAATGTTTTTTTTGTATCAGATACCGTACGGACGTTATTCACAAAGAGAATTTTTAAGAGGGACGCATTTCCATTTTCTAGTATGAACCAATTAGGGCTAAATAGTTCAAGTTCTCTGAAAGCTATATTCCCAGGTAAACCCACCACAATCTAGTAAGTATCAATTCATGTATATGGGATGATACTTACCTATAAATCTCCTTTAGTGTCATGGTTTTTTAGGCAATAACCGGAAATTGATAACTGTCAATTATCAATCATTTATCAGTTGCCTATTGTTGAATTGGTTTCCAGTTGATCCAATCTTGAGGTTTGAGGAAAGTCTCATACAACTCAGCTTCGGGAGAATTTGGTTCTGGTTGATAGCCATATTCCCAACGAACTAAAGGTGGTAGAGACATAAGAATTGATTCTGTGCGACCGTTGGTTTGGAGTCCAAAAATTGTTCCTCGGTCATAAACCAAATTAAATTCTACATATCTACCGCGACGGTATAATTGAAAATTCCGTTGGCGATCGCCGTATTCCATCTCATGCCGACGTTGTACAATCGGGGTATAGGCTGGCAAAAATGCCCCAGCACAGTCTTGAACCAAAGCAAATATATCTTCCCAAGTGCGTGATGGTAAATCCCCTACCTGATTGCTATAAATAGCAGCGTCCCCATGAGGATCTGGACCGCGATATATAGAACCTTGACCATCTTGATAATCTAAAAATAAACCGCCAATTCCCCGTGTTTCTCCCCGATGTTTAAGATAAAAATACTCATCACACCAACGTTTAAACACAGGATAATATTCGGGATGATGTTGATCACAAGCTTGTTTTAAAGTTTCATGAAAGTGAACTGCATCTTCAGCAAAGGGGTAATAAGGTGTTAAATCCGCACCACCACCAAACCACCACACAGGACCTGCTTCAAAATAGCGGTAATTCAAATGGACTGTAGGTACATAAGGATTGCGTGGGTGTAACACCAAAGAAGTACCAGTTGCGTAAAAGCCATGTCCTTCTGCTTCTGGACGTTGGACTAAAATCGAGGGTGGTAAATGAGAACCCCAAACTTCAGAAAAGTTCACCCCAGCTTGTTCAAATATTCTACCATCTCGTAGTACACGCGATCGCCCACCACCCCCTTCTGGACGCTGCCAACTATCTTCTTGAAACTTACCAACACCATCTAATTTTTCCAAACCCTGGGTAATTTGGTCTTGAACATTTTGCATAAACTGACTAACTCTAGCCTGAGCATTGACACCAGGGAGAAAATTAGGTGATTCTTTTGTGATAGTGGGGGTTTGCGAGTTGGTTAACATAAATTCCCGAACCTAAAATTACGATTTCTAAACAATTACAAATTTTTGTTGTCAAAACTTGTCAGCAGTCAGGGTCAAAAATCCGGCTTAATCTGTCAGAACAGCTTTTTATTATAGGTGAAAAGACAACCGTTCAAAACGCCTGCAAATTTCCCTTAGCGCGGAAAGTTATTCTCATCCACAGATATCATATCTGAGGGATCATTTTCCTAGTTATACAAATAATCTTATGATTCTGTTTACAGACTTTGTTCATAGTTTTTTCCACAAAGAGGAGTTTGAGTACAATTTTTTCAACAGTCATAGTTACCAGACAAAATATAAAGCAATGTTAAGCATTGTCACAGTTATATGCAGCAGATCAAAATCATACCAAATTGGTTATCCAAACTCATCCACGGTAAACGTCGGCGCTTTTGTGCATCCTTAGTGCGAACCTATCGGGAAATCAGTTCTGCCTCCGTAGATGAACTTTGGCAAAAAGTCGTAGATTTAACAGATGTTTCCTGGCATCCTCTACTTAAAAGTACCAATGTTCCCTTAGGATTAGTCCCCAAACCGGGCTTAATTTTTCAAGCAGTGACAAGGTTTTGGCCAATTCCGATTCGGATTTTTGTAGAACGAGTCAGTCCCAAACAGACGTTAAGTATCCGGGTTTTAGCAATTCCTGGTATAGAAGAAAGAATAATATACCAAGTAGAATCAACCATCTGCGGATCTTACTTATCTTATTCTGTGACTTTGCGTGGTTGGTTATCCCCCCTAATTTGGTCTTTATCTCGTCCTTATGTAGATCGGGTCGCTAGAGCGCTGATAGAATCTGTAGAAAATCCTGGATTATCCCAGAAAAAATCTTTACATGGTGGCTGCTTTGATTTTTAGAGTCTGGGAAATTCTTGACCAATGACTAATGACCCCAATAAAGTTAAGATTCATCTATCAATGAAAATTTTTTAAGCTTTATAGAAGCGACAACGGTAAACACAGTATGTATGATGTCCTAAATTCCCATTCAGTCCTGGAAGTGTTGCGACCAGTAGAAGATCCAGAACTTCGCAAAAGTCTGGTAGAACTAAATATGATTCGCAACGTTAAAATTGATGGTGGCCAGGTTAGTTTCACTTTAGTGTTAACTACCCCTGCTTGTCCTCTCAGGGAATTTATAGTTGAAGATTGTCAAAAAGCTGTCAAAAAGTTGCCCGGTGTCACAGATGTAATTATAGAAGTCACAGCAGAAACACCCCAGCAAAAAAGCTTACCAGACCGCAATGGCGTTCCCGGAGTGAAAAATATTATTGCTGTTTCCAGCGGTAAAGGTGGTGTTGGCAAAAGTACAGTTGCGGTAAATATTGCAGTTGCTTTAGCACAAACCGGGGCGAAAGTCGGTTTATTAGATGCGGATATTTACGGACCCAATGATCCCACCATGTTGGGTTTGAGTGACGCTGAAATTAATGTTCGTTCCAGCGATGGCCGCGACATTCTCGAACCAGCATTTAATCATGGTGTTAAACTAGTTTCTATGGGCTTCTTAATTGATCAAGATCAGCCTGTGATTTGGCGTGGTCCCATGCTCAATGGTGTAATTCGGCAATTTCTCTATCAAGTAGAATGGGGAGAATTGGATTATCTCATCGTGGATATGCCACCGGGAACAGGAGATGCTCAATTAACTTTAACCCAAGCTGTACCCATGGCAGGGGTTGTAATTGTGACTACACCACAAACGGTGTCCCTGTTGGATTCCCGCAAGGGTTTGCGAATGTTCCAGCAGCTAAATGTACCAGTTTTGGGAATTGTGGAAAATATGAGCTATTTTATCCCCCCAGATCAACCGGATAAACAATATGACATTTTTGGTTCTGGTGGTGGCTCTAAAACAGCCACAGAATTAGGAGTCCCCTTGTTAGGATGTGTACCATTAGAGATTTCTACGAGAATAGGCGGTGATAATGGTGTACCAATAGTTATTGGTGAACCTGACACAGCCGCAGCTAAAGCCTTAACAGCGATCGCTCTTACTGTAGCAGGTAAGGTATCAGTTAATGCTTTGACATAAAACTTGGGGAGGAGGTGATTGGGAATAATTTCTTACCAATTACCAATTACCAATTACCAATTACCAATTCCCCATTACCAATTACCAATTCCCCATTACCAATTACCCATTACCAATTACCCATTACCAATTACCCATTACCCATTACCCCTTTAAAGTCCTCTGCCGCACACAATGTTATCAAAACCTTCTTTCCCGAAAATGCGTTGGCAATATTGGCTCAAGCCTTGGCAACAAATGGACGGGCTATTGTTTTTTCTACCCGTTGCCGTTAGTATGTTTGGTGGGCTAATGATTCTGAGTACAGAACTCAAGCAACCTGTAACTGACTGGTGGTGGCACTGGTTAATAGCCGGTATTGGCTCAACTATCGCCTTATTTTTAGCTCGTTGCCGTTACGAAAATCTCATACAATGGCATTGGTTCATTTACGGGCTAACCAACTTTAGTTTAATAGCCGTCATGCTGGCCGGTACTAGTGCCAAAGGCGCACAGCGTTGGATTAGTATAGCTGGTTTTAATGTCCAACCCTCAGAATTTGCCAAAATAGGATTAATTATCACCTTAGCTGCTTTATTACATAAGTCTACAGCCTCCACACTGGAAAGTGTTTTCCGGGTCTTGGCAATTACGGCTATACCTTGGGCATTGGTATTTTTACAGCCAGACTTAGCCACATCTCTTGTATTTGGGGCTATATTTCTAGGAATGTTGTATTGGGCAAATGCTAACCCCGGTTGGTTGATACTGATGATTTCCCCTGTCATAGCTGCAATTCTATTTAGTATATCTTGGCCATTATCTACACCCATAATTTTATCTAAAGAAATATCATTGAGTATATTAGGTTTAATATGGGCAGTGGCCATGGGAATAGTCGGTTGGTTTAGTCTCCCCTGGAAGAGATTTGGTATTGCTGCTATTGGTTCATTGTGTCTAAATATGCTCGGTGGTGAATTAGGTATCTTTGCCTGGAATCATATATTAAAAGAATATCAGAAAAATCGGTTGAGTGTATTTATTAACCCTGAACATGATCCCCTGGGTGCGGGTTATCACTTAATTCAATCTCGTATTGCTATTGGCGCTGGTGAAATTTGGGGCTGGGGTTTATTTAAAGGTCCTATGACTCAACTGAATTTCGTTCCCGAACAGCATACAGATTTTATTTTTTCGGCCGTTGCTGAAGAATTTGGACTGGTGGGGTGCTTAATTTTACTATCTATCTTTTGCTTGATTTGTTTCCGCTTACTTCATGTAGCACAAACCGCTAAAGATAATTTTGGTTCGCTTTTAGCCATTGGTGTTTTATCCATGATTGTGTTTCAACTTATTGTTAATGTTGGCATGACCGTTGGTTTAGCACCGGTGGCAGGAATTCCTTTACCATGGATGAGTTATGGGCGATCGGCTATGTTGACTAACTTTATTGCTATTGGTATAGTAGAATCCGTAGCTAATTATCGTCAACGTCAAAAGTATTGAGTTTAAATCACAAAAATATAGTCAGATCTAGTCAAACATAATCATCTGTGTTATAGTTGAGGAATGAAATTATCTGACAAAAGCCAAATCAAAAGGAATAAGCTATTATTAGGGAACTCTTAACAGGTTATTGACCAATGACCAAATAACTAATTACCAAACTCCCTCCTGAAGGCATTAAGCTAAGAATAGGAAACTAAAAAGGGTAAATATGATGATACTGCCTGGAACAACTGTTCGCGTCAAAAATCCCGCAGATACATATTATCGGTCTGAAGGACTTGTACAACGAGTTAGTGATGGTAAAATAGCTGTATTGTTTGAAGGTGGTAATTGGGATAAAATAATTACTTTCCGTCTCACAGAATTAGAACCTGTGGAAACTACAATTCAGAAAACGGGGAAATAGCAAGTTAGTCAGTGGTCATTAGTAAATATTAAATTCTAGACACGCAACTTGCATAATACATGAGATCGTAGTCAGGGCTAAAGTCCTGACTACAAAGAAAAGATGATAATTTTTTGTGACACTTGCGTGTCGTCCATTTTTAATTCTTAATTCTTAATTCTTAATTCTTAATTCTTAATTCTTAATTTTTAATTGTTTATGCGTCTACCTTTACCACATTTTACTACGGGTGATAGCGAAGCCAGACTTAATAGTCCCTATTCTCACTCTCACCATTTTGCAGAGGTAATTGAAACCAATACTACAGAATTTTTGGCCCAGTGTTTAGAACCGGAAGACTTGAGCTTCCCACCAATGCCACCTTTCGGTAGTTGGGTGAGTGCTGTGGATGAAGAATCTGGTAATCAAGTTTATGCTATAGTGTATCATGCCACAACTATGCCTGTTGATTCTGTACATCGGGCGGTTGCTTTGGGGTTATCCTTAGAAGCTTTGCGTGAGGAACAACCCCAAATATTTGCTATGCTAAAAACTGAATTTAGAGCCGCAATTGTGGGATTTGAGGAAAAATCTATAAATAGTCATCATGGCAATATGTATCAATATTTGCCACCTCGTCCCCCACAAATTCACCAAGCTGTTTATCGGTGTCAACCAGAGTCCATTATTCAGTTTACTGAAGATTTGGATTTCCTGCGAACATTACTGATGATTAATGCTGCGCCAGTAGATTCTCTGGTCGCAGCAGCTATACGTGGAGTGTATCAGTTACGTAAAACTGAGCGAGAATGGTTGATTAAAGCCGGACGACACCTGAGTATATTACTCAAGGATGATTATGACCGTCTGCGCTTTATTTTGAGTCAAATCCACCCATAGTGATTTTTAGACAACCCTGATTAATTGCGTTTAACTACTTGGCTTTCCCCTTTCCTAGATTAAGAGAGTTGATGGTAATGATCAAATTACTTATTTTTGGACTAATCGTGATTTATGTTGGTGGTGTGTGGAAATTTTGGACCGGATTTAACAGAACTAATTTTAACCAAACTTTACCCAACCGCATAGGTTTAGCTTTGTTGTGGCCTGCTTTGTTTTTGGCTAACCCATCCTATCGTCGCAATTTTAGAAAAGCGTTGAAGGGATAATTAACTCATAGTTACCAACCAATTATGAATTAATTATCTTTGCGAAAATTGACTAAAAAGCTTGAATCCATTCTTTAACAGCATACTCTATCCAAATACCGTTTTGCCAATAGGGATCAGATTCCACTAATTGACGAACGGTGTTTTCGTCTTCGGCTTCATAAATAGCAAAAACCTGAGTTATATCTTTTGTCGGTCCAATAGTAATCAAAATCCCCGCTTGCTTCTGTTTTGCTAATCCTGCTAAATGATCTTGACGATAGGGTTCACGTTTGGTTAATACGTCTTCACAGTAACTTCCCCACATGATGTATTTTGTCATAACTGCTGATGATTGATAGTTATTAAAAACTATAGCAACATGAGGTTTTTTAAGATAGAGATTGATGATCAAGTTTTTAATTTCACCAATATCACTGTATACTTAATCACATTTAATATGAATCTTAGCATCTATACAGATATTTATAATTATATGAGGATATCCTAACCTGCTAATCGCTGGCGGGGAGGTAGCTAGGTATGTGGTTATTACACCAATCCCGATGAGAAAGAAATTATATTTTTCATCTATCTTGAGGTAGATTTTTATTAAAATAAATTACAATTTTGTATAGCACATCACAGTTTAATAGTTAATTATAGAACTAATATCTCACTTTAAAAAGATAACTAATCAAAAATATGGGTAGACAATTTAACCGACGTAAGTTTCTGCTTTACGGTGCAGCGGGTATTGGTAGTAGCATTTTCTTAAAAGCTTGTGCTAATAATACCCCCAACACTGCGAATAGTCCCGCAGCATCTACCAGTACACCTACCGTAGCTAGTACGGATAGTAAAACCATCAAGGTAGGTATTTTACATTCTCTCAGTGGTACAATGGCCATTAGCGAGAAAAGTGTGGTAGACGCGGAAAAACTAGCAATTAAGGAAATTAACGCTGCTGGGGGTGTTTTAGGTAAACAAATTGAAGCAGTTGTGGAAGACGGCGCTTCTAATTGGGATACCTTTAGAGAAAAAGCTACCAAATTGATTGACCAGGATCAAGTAGCTGTAGTTTTCGGTTGTTGGACTTCCGCTAGTCGCAAAAATGTCAAGCCAGTTTTCGAGAGTAAAGACCATATGCTGTGGTATCCTGTGCAGTATGAAGGTCAAGAATGTTCTAAAAACATTTTTTACACTGGTGCAGCCCCAAATCAACAAATTGAACCTTCTGTTGATTGGTTGTTGAAGAATAAAGGTAAAGAGTTCTTTTTAGTCGGTTCTGACTATGTTTTCCCCCGCACTGCTAATAACATTATTAAAGCTCAATTAGAGGCTTTAGGTGGGAAAACTGTTGGGGAAGATTACTTACCTTTGGGTAATACGGAAGTAACAGCTATTATCACGAAAATTAAGCAAGTTTTACCAAAGGGTGGTGTAATTTACAATACTCTTAATGGTGATAGTAATGTTGCTTTCTTCAAACAGTTGAAAGGAGCGGGATTGACACCAGAAAAGTATCCTTCCATGTCTGTGAGTATTGCGGAAGAGGAAGTTAAAGCCATTGGTGTGGAGTATCTAAAAGGACATTATGCTGCTTGGAATTATTTTCAAACAGTAGACACACCTGCTAATAAGAAATTTGTGGCAGCCTTTAAGAAAGAATACGGTGAAGATAGAGTAACAAATGATCCTATGGAAGCCGCTTATATTGCTGTGTATTTATGGAAAAAAGCGGTAGAAAAAGCTACTACAACTGACTTGGCGAAAGTCCGGGCTGCGGCCTATGGTCAAACTATAGATGCACCTGAAGGAAAAGTGACAGTTAATGCCAATCATCACATATCAAAAATTGTGCGCATTGGTCAAGTCAGAAAGGATGGCCTATTTGACATTGTTTATGCTACCCCCGCACCAGTTGAACCAGTTCCCTGGAATCAATTTGTGAAAGAGACTAAGGGATTTGCTTGTGATTGGTCAGATCCCGCCAAAGGTGGTAAATACAAGAAAGGTTAATTTTGTGGTCAGTTGTCAGCGGTTAGTTATACAACTGCATCTCAATCAGGTACATATAGGCGGGCAAGATGCCCACCCCACAATAGTTTTACTATTCATATTTGTACTTTGTTGAGTAGCAATTTTGGGATGTGAAAATAACTAAAAAATAACCAATAACTGACAACTGACTATTAGAAATAAATTGATAATTGCGGGGAGAAAATGTTAACAGGTTTTTTGGAAGCTGTCTTTAATGGTGTTAGTATTGGCGCTGTTTTATTAATTGCTGCGCTAGGATTAGCCATCATATTTGGCTTAATGGGTGTCATTAATATGGCTCATGGTGAGCTAATGATGTTTGGTGCTTATACAACTTTTGTGGTGCAAAATGTTTGTAAGCAATTGGGTGGGTTTTGGTTTGATGTTTATATATTTTTGGCTTTGATTATCGCTTTTATTTTCACCGCTGGTGTAGGATTAATTCTGGAAAAAAGCGTAATTCGTTATCTCTATGGACGACCTTTAGAAACTCTGTTAGCAACCTGGGGAGTAAGTTTAATTTTTCAGCAGTTTGTCCGCAGTGTAAATTTATTATTGATCATCGGGATAGCTTTGTTTTCTCTTCTGTTTTTTGGGGGTTTATGGATTTTAAATTCTCGGAATAATTTCCAGAAAACTCGTAATTGGTTTGTGGGAGTTTTACTATTTTTGTCCCTAGGATTGACAATTACAATCTGTAATTTGTTAAGTAAAACTTATCAGCAAGGGGTAACTTTACCTTGGTTTGGCGCTCAAAATGTAGATGTTACAGCCCCTAGTTGGTTACAAGCTGGTGTATCTTTAGCCGGTGTACAATTACCCTATGCGCGGTTATTTATTATTGCTTTGACGATTATTTGTGTGGGGGGAATTTATCTATTTTTGCAAGGTTCTCATTGGGGATTAAGAATTAGGGCTGTCACCCAAAATCGCAGCATGAGCGCCTGTTTGGGTATCCCCACTCAACAAGTTGATGCAATTACTTTCGCCCTGGGTTCAGGGTTAGCTGGTGTGGCTGGATGTGCAATTAGTTTACTTGGTTCTGTTGGACCAAATACCGGACAAAATTACATTATTGACACCTTTATGGTGGTGGTTGTCGGTGGTGTGGGTAATTTAGCTGGTACGATTTTGGCCGCTTTGGGAATTGGGACAACTAATTATTTGATTGGTTCGGGAACTTTAGCCTTGTTGTTGAGTCCGGTTAAGCCTTTGGCTGATTTATTTAGTTTTTTTGCGACAACAAGTATGGCTAAGGTGATGGTTTTTGCTTTAATTATTGTGTTTTTACAATGGAAGCCAGGAGGGATTTTTCCCCAAAAGGGTCGTCATGTTGATGTTTAAATTATCGGAAATTTAACGCAGATAAACGCAGATAAACGCGGATTTGAGAAAATGGATAAAGCAGGAATGATGAAAATTAAAAAGGGGCGAAATTTAATATTAGTTGAAGTGGGAGTCGTTTGCGCGATCGCTTTGATTTTGATTTTGATTATGCCGGTGTTACTTTCAGATTTTCGTCTGAATTTATTGGGACGATTTTTGTCTCTGGCTATTGTGGCTTTAGGAATTGATTTAATTTGGGGTTATGCTGGTTTATTGAGTTTGGGACATGGGATTTTCTTCGGTTTGGGTGGATATGCGATCGCTATGTACCTAAAATTGCAAGTTCCCACCGGGGAATTACCGGATTTTATGGCACTTTATGGTGTTACGGAACTTCCTGGATTTTGGCGGCCTTTTTCTGATTTTCCCCTGTCTATGGCTGCTGTGGTGATGATTCCGGGTTTGTTAGCAGGATTACTAGGATATTTAGTATTTCGGAATCGCATTAAGGGGGTTTATTTTTCGATTTTGACTCAAGCTGCAATTATTGTATTTTTCAATTTTTTTAATGGACAACAACAATTTTTTAATGGCACAAATGGATTGATAGATTTTACCACCTTTCCGCCTTTATCTTGGGGAGTTAATGGCAGTGGTGCTATAGTTAGTGATAGCAAAACTCAATTTGTTTTTTATGTCTTGACGGTGGTATTTTTGGCGGCTATTTATGGGCTGTGTCGCTGGTTAACTAGTGGACGTTTTGGCAGATTATTAATAGCTATTCGTGATGATGAAAGTCGGGTAAGATATTCTGGCTATGACCCCACAGATTTTAAAGTATTAGTATTTGCAGTTTCGGGAGCAATTGCTGGTATAGCTGGGGCATTTTACACCGTTCAAAGTGGTTCCGTATCCCCTAGATCCATGGATATTGGCTTTTCTATTGAAATGGTGATTTGGGTGGCTGTGGGGGGACGAGGGACGTTAATCGGGGCAGTTATTGGCACTTTATTAGTTAATTATGCCCGGACTTTTTTGAGTGAACAATTCGCGGAAATATGGCTATTTTTTCAGGGTATACTATTACTAACTATCGTCATTCTGCTTCCTGACGGCATCATGGGATGGTTATATAAACAAAATATTCCCTTTCGGAAACGTCAGCAATTAAAATTTTCTGATACCTATCCTAGTTTAGAAGAAGATATGGAAGTGAAACATGAACGCCAAAATATTGGAAACTGAAAATGTCACCGTTAGTTTTGACGGTTTTAAGGCCATAAATCGCCTAAATTTTAGTATGAATGTTGGTGAATTGCGGGTAGTAATAGGTCCAAATGGGGCTGGGAAAACTACCTTTTTGGATGTGATTACAGGTAAGGTGCAACCAACCATAGGCAGAGTCCTATTTAAAGGTAAAAATTTACGCTCTTTAGCTGAACATCAAATTGCACGGCTGGGAATTGGTCGCAAATTTCAAACCCCACGCATCTATCTTAATTTAACACCTTTTGAGAATTTAGAAATCACTAGTAATCGTCAGAAAAATGTTTTTTCTACTTTGTTTCGTTCGCTCAATTCTGCGGAAAGAAATAGTCTCAAAGGCTTATTAGAAACCATTGGTTTAACTGCAAAAGCAAATATTCCAGCGGCTTTATTATCCCACGGAGAAAAGCAACGTTTGGAGATTGGAATGTTAGTAGCACAATCTCCTGATTTATTACTTGTTGATGAACCTGTAGCTGGTTTAACAGATGAAGAAACCTATAATATCGGTAATTTGTTATTAACATTAGCAGCAAGTCACTCAATTTTAGTCATTGAACATGATATGGAATTTGTGCGACAAATCGCTAAGAAGGTGACGGTATTACATGAGGGTTCGGTATTGTGTGAAGGTGATTTTGAGCAAGTCAGAAATGACCCCCGCGTTATTGAAGTATATTTGGGAAAACAGGAAGAGAATTACATCCCCCCCTCACAAGGGTAGGTTTTTTACATTGTCGTCGGGGTAAGACGGGGAAGACAAGGAGGGAAGGTAGACAAGGAGGGAAGGTAGACAAGGAGGGAAGGTAGACAAGGAGGGAAGGTAGACAAGGAGGGAAGGTAGACAAGGAAGTTATGCCTCTTATGAAAAAATACCCTTTTAAGAGCTATTAAAAGCAATTGATTGAGAAAACGGAGGTGGGAATGGGAATAAGCCATTTAAACAAATGCCTTTGCCATTAAGTAAATCAGCAATAAGTAGGTGAACGGAAAAAAACCGACATAAGTAACGAAAAGTAAAGTTGCCCAAAACCTCTTCCCTCTTCCCTGTCACCTGTCCCCTGTTACCTGTTACCTGTTCCCTGTTCCCTTGTCATTATGGGAGGGTGGGGTGAAATTGGGGAAAATTGGGGAAAATTAAAATAGTTAATCAGGTTGATTTTATAATGCTAAAAATTTCTAATCTTAATGTTCATTATGGTGAAAGTCATATTCTCAGAAATGTGGATTTGACCGTATTACCAGGACAAATGGTATGTTTAATTGGACGCAATGGGGTGGGAAAAACAACCATGCTCAAAACAATTATGGGGCTACTCAAACCCAGCAGCGGAATTATTGATTTTGCAGGGGAGATAATTAACGCCAAACCGACTTATGAAAGAGCGAAAATGGGTATTGGTTATGTGAGTCAGGGAAGGGAAATTATCCCGCGACTAACAGTTAAAGAAAATCTGCTTTTGGGATTGGAAGCTAGACACAAACCAGTCAAAAAACCGGAAATTCCCCCAGAAATTTTTAGCCTATTTCCAGTTTTAAAAACTATGCTTTCTCGTATGGGTGGAGATTTAAGTGGTGGACAACAACAACAATTAGCGATCGCTCGTGCTTTAATGGGAAGACCACAACTACTCGTATTAGACGAACCGACGGAAGGTATCCAACCCTCAATCATTTTGGAAATTGAAGCCGCAGTCCGTCAGATTATTGAAGCTACAGGGATTTCTGTTTTATTGGTAGAACAACATTTGCATTTTGTCCGTCAGGCAGATTACTATTATGCCATGCAAAAAGGCGGCATTGTTGCTTCAGGTTTAACTCAGGAACTTAGTCAGGATGTGATTCAAAGATTTTTAGCCGTTTAAGCGGATATTAATGTTTACTTGGGAATTTTGAGAGCAGCAGAGACGTTTTATATGTTTTATATAACGTCTCTACTTACACTCAAATTACTACCAATTAGGTTAAAACCAGGATTTCCTAAACTAAGGCTGTAGTAAAGTTATTCAATCCTAAAGTCCCTGTGAAACCTGTCACCTCAATAATTGCATCCGTAGTAGCATTAAATCCTGCGTTAGCGTCGTTAATAGCGACAAAGCTACGAGTATTAGTACCAGTACCAAAGGTAAATTGAGCAGCAGAGTTAGCTGTAAAGACAGTATTAGTTAACTTAGCTGTAATACCTGCTGTATCAAGTGTTGCCACAGTTCCCGCATTAGGGAATCTGGTGGGTGTAGTGGAAACGACGAATAAATCAGCAGTAGCATTGAAGTCAGTAATCACATCAAAGTTACTGAAAACAGAATCGCTTAAAGTGCGGTAGTCAAAACGGTCTGTTCCTAACCCTCCAGTTAAGGTATCTTTTCCAACTCCTCCAGTTAGTCTATCATTCCCAGCACCTCCATTCAGGCTGTTATTAGCACCGTTACCTATGATGACGTTATTACCTGTGTTTCCAGTCCCGTTAATTGCTGCTGTTCCTGTCAGGGTCAGGTTTTCCACGTTAGCAGCCAAAATAGTGTAAGTAACACTAGATTGAATGGTATCTGTACCAGCGTTAGCCAGTTCTGTAATAGTATCAGTGGTGCTATCTACAATGTAGATATCATCACCTAAACCACCGATTAACGTATCTGTACCCGCACCACCATCAAGGGTATTATTACCACCATTACCAGTAATCACGTTATTACCACCGTTCCCAGTCCCGTTAATTGCTGCTGTTCCTGTCAGGGTCAGGTTTTCCACATTAGCAGCCAAAATAGTGTAAGTAACACTAGATTGAATGGTATCTGTACCACCGTTGGCCAGTTCTGTAATAGTATCAGTGGTGCTATCTACGATGTAAATATCATCGCCACTACCACCGATTAACGTATCTGTACCAGCACCACCATCAAGGGTATTATTACCACCATTACCAGTAATCACGTTATTACCACCGTTACCAGTCCCGTTAATGGCTGTTATTCCCGTCAATGTCAGGTTTTCCACGTTAGCAGCCGCAATAGTATAGGTGATACTAGATTGAATGGTATCTGTGCCACCGTTGGCCAGTTCTGTAATAGTGTCAGTAGTGCTATCTACAATGTAAATATCATCGCCACTACCACCAATTAACGTATCTGTACCCGCACCACCATCAAGGGTATTATTACCAGTATTCCCAGTAATAGTGTTATTAATCCCATTTCCCGTACCGTTGATATTGGCTGTTCCCGTTAACGTCAGGTTTTCCACGTTGTCCGCTAAAGTATAGCTGACACTACTGGATTGAACTATATCTGTACCCTGTCCTACATTCTCCGTAATCACATCAGTGGCAGTATCAACAATATAAACATCATCGCCTATACCACCAACCAAGGTGTCAATACCATCCCCACCATTCAGGGTATCATTACCAGCCGCACCATCCAGGCTGTTATTACCAGCGTTACCAGTGATGACGTTATTACCTGCGTTCCCAGTCCCGTTAATTGCTGCTGTTCCCGTTAATGTCAGGTTTTCCACGTTAGCAGCCGTAATAGTGTAAGTAACACTAGATTGAATGGTATCTGTACCCTCGTTGGCATTTTCGGTAATGATGTCCGTGGTACTATCTACAATGTAGATATCATTGCCACTACCACCAATTAACCTATCTGTACCCGTACCACCATCAAGGGTGTTATTACCAGTATTCCCAGTAATCACGTTATTACCTGCGTTCCCAGTCCCGTTAATTGCTGCTGTTCCTGTTAATGTCAGGTTTTCGACGTTGGTAGCAATAGTCAAGGTGACACTAGATTGAATGGTATCTGTACCTGCGTTGGCCTGTTCCGTAATGGTGTCAGCGGTACTATCAACAATATAAACATCATTGCCAGTTCCCCCAATTAACGTATCTGTACCATCCCCTCCATTCAGGGTATCATTACCAGCCGCACCATCCAGGCTGTTATTACCAGTATTCCCAGTAATCACGTTATTACCTGCGTTCCCAGTCCCGTTAATTGCTGCTGTTCCTGTTAATGTCAGGTTTTCGAAGTTGGTAGCAATAGTCAAGGTGACACCGGATTGAATGGTATCTGTACCAGCGTTGGCCTGTTCTGTAATTGTGTCGGTGGCAGTATCTACAATGTAGATATCATCACCTAAACCACCAATTAACGTATCTGTACCTGCGCCACCATTAAGGGTATCATTACCAGCCGCACCATTCAGGCTGTTATTAACATCGTTACCAGTAATAAGGTTATTACCTGCGTTCCCAGTCCCGTTAATTGCTGCTGTTCCTGTTAATGTCAGGTTTTCCACGTTGGGAAGGGTAGCCATAGTGTAAGTAACACTAGATTGAATGGTATCTGTACCACCGTCGGCATTTTCCGTAATGATGTCCGTGGTACTATCTACAATGTAGATATCATCCCCTAAACCACCAATTAGGGTATCTGTACCTGCCCCACCATCAAGGGTGTTATTACCATTGTTGCCAGTAATGACGTTATTAGCTGCGTTCCCAGTCCCATTAATTGCATCTATTCCCGTTAATATCAGGTTTTCCACGTTGGGAAGGGTAGCCAAGGAGAAGGTTAGGGTGCTG
The DNA here is from genome assembly GCF_014696755.1 of Anabaena sp. FACHB-1391. Classification (NCBI taxonomy): domain Bacteria; kingdom Bacillati; phylum Cyanobacteriota; class Cyanophyceae; order Nostocales; family Nostocaceae; genus Anabaena; species Anabaena sp. FACHB-1391. The sequence continues at coordinate 97,502 of NZ_JACJQS010000016.1, forward strand.
TAAACTGTGTCTGTACCTTCGTTGGCATTTTCGGTAATAGTCTCAGTGGTGCTATCAATTAAATAACTGTCATCTCCCGTTCCACCATACAGGAAATCGTTACCGACACCACCATAGAGGAAATCGTTACCGGCTTCACCATTGAGGGTATCGTTGCCTGTACCACCTTGGAGGAGGTCATGATCAGCACCGCCATTGAGAATGTCATCTCCACTTAAACCGTTAATTTTGTCTTTGCTGGCTGTACCGTTGAGGGTTTGGTTTGCGGCTGTACCGTTAGTGGTTTGGTCGGTATGACTGAGGAAGAAAGTTTGATTGGTAACGGTGTTTGTACCATCTGTCAAATTGAATTGGAAGAAGTCTTGAATACTACTACCACCGGGTTGATAGATTAACTTGCCACTGTCAATGTCCGCTTGGGTAAATGTATCTCCAACTTTTAACGGGGTGACGGTGGAGAGAATGGGATTACCTGTTGTAACAGTTGCCCCGTAAATTGTACCGTTGTTGCCATTGGTGGTTAAATCGGTGGCGGTATTTCCTGTGATGTTGTTGAAGTTCCAGTAACCTGCTAGTCCTGTTTCCGTGCCGGTTAAGGTTTTGTTGAGATTTGCCTGGATTTGGGTTTGGGTACGGGCAACATTCCAAATGCGAACATCGTCAATTTGTCCAGCAAAGGGAGTCCAGGCATTAAGTTCTCGCCCAATCTTAACCGGATAATTATTTTGCAATGGCGTACCAACCCAATCAACACTGGTATCTAACTGTCCATTGATATATAAACTCAGTTTAGCACCATCATAAGTGGCAGCAACATGAGTTAATTGATTGAGTGTTAATGAGGCTTGACTGGGATAAATGTATCGCCAATTACCATTACTATCTTGAAAACCAAAATCAAGGCGACTTCCATTCGGTTCAATATATAGACCATAATTCACTTCATAGCCGTTATTTGCCTCTTTCGTAATAATCGGTTGCCAATCACCTTTAATTTGAGTTTGATTAACCCAGGCTTCTAGGGTAAAGGTGTTCAAACTCAAAGCCGCACTATGGGGAATTTCGACATAATTATCAACCCCATTAAAAGACAGGGCTTTGTCATTGCAGAATCCTAAAACGCCTTGATCGGGTAAATCGGTGACGGTGTAGATAATATTGGCAGCGGCAAGTTGTTCAGTCGGTGTACCTGTTTGGTTAACATGAGTTGCACCAATAATATTACCATTATTGCCATTAATGGTTTTATCTAATGCAGTGCTGCCACTCGGTTCATTAAAGTTCCAGTAACCTGCTAATCCTGTTTCATTACCAACTAGTTGTTGATTGTAATTAGCCTGGATTTGGGCTTGGGTACGGGCAACATTCCAAATGCGAACATCGTCAATTTGTCCAGCAAAAGGATTCCAGGCATTAAGTTCTCGCCCAATCTTAACCGGATAATTATTTTGCAATGGCGTACCAACCCAATCAACACTGGTATCTAACTGTCCATTGATATATAAACTCAGTTTGGCACCATCATAAGTGGCAGCAACATGAGTTAATTGATTGAGAGTGAGTGAACCTTGGGTTGTTTCAAAGCCTACCCCATTACCATAACTATCTTGAAAAGTAAAATTAAGGCGACTTCCATTCGGTACAATAAATAGACCATAATTCCGTTCAGAGCCGCCATTATTCTGTTTCGTAATAATCGGTTGGTAATCACCTTTAATTTGAGTTTGATTAACCCAGGCTTCCAGGGTAAAGGTGTTCAAACTCAAAGCCGCACTATGGGGAATTTCGACATAATTATCAACCCCATTAAAAGACAGCCCAAAATTCCCTGTTAAAGCACCAACATTACTAACCTTTAATTTTGTGTTGTCAATGGTAACTGGAATTGCTTGATTAAGAACAACACCTTGATTAATCTCATTGTCCTGAATCGTTAATTTTGCCGTTGCTTGTGTGCCTAGAATCGCGCTGTTTGTGGGATTGCTTAAAGTTAAAGTTAGGTCTTCCTCTTCTTCCAATCTGATGTCGTCAACTAGAGGAATATTAACAACTTTACTGGTTTCCCCAGGGGCAAAGGAGACAGTTATGGAACTATTGTTGTAATCGTCGGGAGCAACGGCTTGACCATTGGTTAAACTAATGGTGGCACTGACTGTATTATCTGGACTTCCTGTGCGCGTCACTGTGATTTGAGTCGTACCAGTCCCGTCTTCTTTGAAGATAAAAGTCGGCTGACTAAAAGCTAAAACCGGTGGGGTTTCTGTGAGAGTAATTGTGCTGACATTTTGCCCTAAAACAGCGCCACCGGTGGGATTTGACAATGTTACATTAAAGGTTTCGTTACCTTCATAAACTCTGTCATTGGTAATATCAATGGTGAAGGTTTTAACACTTTCTCCCGGATTAAAGGTTAACGTGCCATTTGTGGCTGTATAATCTTGTCCGGCTGTGGCGGTAACGTCTGCGGTGCTATAGTCAACGGTGAAGGTTTTGTCGGGTCTAACGCCTGTGAGGGTGACGGTTACGGTAATTTTACCATTAATGACAGCTTCTTCATCAATGGAGACATTCCCTACGGATAAAGTAGATGCACCATTAACGACCTCAACAATGCCTCGGTAAAGATTATTGTTGCTGATATCAGCCCAAGTTCCTGGACCATAGTTCATGAAGACGTAATCTTCATTGTTAGAGTTATCAGGTTGACCACCATACCAATTGGTGTATTTAGACGATTCTCCATTCACCCAGGCAAAGTTACCTTCTGCTGCGACATCGTTTAAGCCAATCCAGAAATTTTCACTACCAAAAGCAGTGACTAAAAACTGGTTTTCGGTGGGATCATTGATTGTCACCAAATTACCACCCAATGCCTCCGCTTGCCCTTGGGCATTTGTCCAACTGCCGGCATTAGTTAGATAATATGTGACAGGTGCATCATTATTATCAACAATGGTGAGGGTGGCGGTATTTTGTGTACCTATGGCTGCACCACCGACGGCATTTGTTAAGCCCAATAACAGGGTTTCGTCGCTTTCGGCTTTGAAGTCGTTGTAAATAGGAATGGTGATCACTTTGGCTGTAGTGTCTAAATTACCAAAGGTGACATCAATGGCCGTAGGGTCAAAATCTCCCCAATTTGTAGCGGTTTGTCCTTGTGATGTAATTGTAGCTCGGACTTCGCCATTACTGCCCCCAGTACGGGTAACAGTCACAGCAGCTACAGCGGTGCCGTCTTCGTTGACTTGAAAGGTGGGTTGACTAAAGGCTAGAGTTCCCGCAGATAAAGCAGTTGAGGTGGTGAAAGTGGTAACTTTGACGTTATCTAAACCCCAACTTTCATCACCAATGTCTTGAAGTCCAGAACCAGCAAAGTTGAGTTTCAGGTTACTACTTGGGGCTTGAAAAGTGGAGGAGATGCGGTAAACCGAATCTCCATAATAATAACCAAGGGTGTTACTTTCTACTGCTCCTGTGCGTCCGGGATAAGTTGCACTACCAAAAGTACCAGGATAAGCCTGACCTCCGCCGACATTGTTAAAGGTGGTATTGAGTAGGGTTTGTCCGCCGGCAATACTCAGGGTAAAGATATCAGGACCATAAGGACTATTACTATAATCATTACCATCCCAAGTTTTGAGGATAAAGAGGTCAAATTCCAGAGTCACTGTACTATTAGCCTGATTATTTAGCGTCAAACTAACGGTATCATTACCAAATTCACCCAGGAAATTTCTTTCTCCCACTGGTGTGATAGAACGAGTTTGATTTGACCATTCTGTTCCGGTTGCGGTTTCAAAATCATTGAAGTAATCAAAATAGGTGATAAAGGCAGGAGAAGTGAGGTTTAGCCCTGTCACACCTTCAATTATGCCAATTAGTTCTGCTGGTTCACCGGTAGGTTTGTTGCGATAAATGGCGGTATTGCCTGGGCTATAGGTAGTATTCAGGGTATAGTCGGTTTTCTCTCCCGATAATTCTATAAAGTCTTGACTGGCGCTAAAACCCTGAATTATTGCATAGTCAGCGGTGCCGGCGTTGGTTGTATCTCCATCATCATAGAAAACTTTGCTGCCATTGCCCAAAACAAATCTATCACGTCCTGCTCCACCAATTAAGGTGTCAACTTCTGCCTTTCCTGGTGTTGCACTGGTTTCGTCTACACCAATGAGACGGTCATTACCGGCTGCACCATTGAGGGTATTATTACCACTGTTGCCAGTGAGGATATTGTTAATGGCATTTCCTGTGGCGTTAATGTTAGCAGTTCCGGTCAAGGTCAGGTTTTCAACATTGGCAATGCTGGCTAAACTGTAAGTAATTGAGGCTCTTACCGTATCTAAACCTTGGTTAGAACCTTCGGTGATGATGTCTCCCAATTCATTAATAATGTAAATATCATCCCCACGACCACCTACTAGGCTATCAGCACCAGTACCACCAGTAATGGTGTCGTTACCATTGCCACCTTGTATTGTGTCATTGCCAGTACCACCAGTAAAGGTGTCGTTACCGTCTCCACCGATGAGGATATCATCTAAGTTGCCACCGATGAGATTATCTGCTTCGGTTGTACCAGTAATGTTAAATTTCTCGATGTTGCTATAGTTGACGATATTACCCGCTGCGGAAATTGTCCCACTACTTGGGGTGGTAACGGTGGTGCTAATTCCGACGGTGGTAATAGCAGAATAATCAACTTTCAGGGTATCAGTTCCACTACCGCCATTGAGAGTATCATTTCCTAAGCCACCATCAAGGATATCATTATCATTTTCTCCATAGAGTTCATCATTCCCAGTCCCACCGTTGAGGATATCATTGCCCCGGCCACCGACTAGTTTATCATTGCTTTCATTGCCTGTGAGGAGATCATTACCTGCTCCTCCATAGATTTCATCGCCACCTACACCACCAATGACGGTATCATTACCATTATTGGCGTAAACTTTGGTGTCGTTATACTGCCATCTGTTACCATAATAAGGATCTGAATAGCGAGTATTGTCAGTGGCAGAAATATCAATGTTATCATTACCTGAACCTGTTACCAGGTAAATTCTTTCGACTTCCTTGATCTCTTTTGTCGTCAACCCATCGCTAATTGTGCCATTGGTGGGGTCACTATAATTAATGATGATGCCAGTGGTGTTTGTCGTATAATCTAAATCCAGTTTATCGCTACCAGCACCGCCGATAACGCTATTAATTCCTTTGCCACCATTGAGATAATCATTTCCGTCTCCACCATTGAGGGTATCACTACCATCTTCACCGTAGAGTTCATCATCTCCCGCACCACCGTTGAGAATATCTTCACCTTCCCCACCGACTAGTTTATCATTGCCGGCGTTGCCTGTGAGGATGTCATTACCTGCTCCTCCATAGATTTCATCGCCACCAGAACCACCAATGACGGTATCATTACCATTATTGGCATAAACTTTGGTGTCGTTATCTTGCCATCTGTTACCATAATAAGGATCTGAAGAGCGAGTATTGTCGGTGGCAGAAATATCAATGTTGTCATTACCTGAACCTGTTTTCAGGTCAATTCTTTCGACTTCCTTGATGGTTGAACCATCGCTAATTGTGCCATTGGTGGGGCTGCTATAATTAATGGTGATGTTATTGGTGTTTGTCGTATAATCTAAATCCAGTTTATCGCTACCTGCACCACCGATAACGCTATTAATTCCTTTGCCACCATTGAGATAATCATTTCCTTCTCCACCATTGAGGGTATCATTACCATCTTCACCGTAAAGTTCATCATCTCCTGCACCACCGTTGAGAATATCTTCACCTTCTCCACCGACTAGTTTATCATTGCCGGCGTTGCCTGTGAGGATATCATTACCTGCTCCTCCATAGATTTCATCGCCACCAGAACCACCAATGACGGTATCATTACCATTATTGGCGTAAACTTTGGTGTCGTTATCTTGCCATCTGTTACCATAATAGGGATCTGAAGAGCGAGTATTGTCAGTGGCAGAAATGTCAATGTTATCATTACCTGAACCTGTTACCAGGTCAATTCTTTCGACTTCCTTGATGGTTGAACCATCGCTAATTGTGCCATTGGTGGGGCTGCTATAATTTATGATGATACCATCTGTATTGTAATCATAGTTTAGATCTAACTTATCACTACCTGTGCCACCAGCGATCGCATTCACCCCATCTCCGGGATTTAGGTAATCGTTCCCATCTCCCCCTTCTAAGGTATCATTGCCATCATTGCCATAAAGACCATCATTGTCTGCTAGTCCTTGAATCAGATCGTTACCATCAAGGCCATCAATATTATCATATCCATCAGTTCCGACTAGAATATCATTGTCATCGGTTGGGATTGCCATAAAATCTGCCTACTAGATTTATTTAAGTAAATATGGAATTGCTAGAATCTGATTACTAATCACACTAACCGTGTTCGTCTTTATCCTACATTGTTTTTGATGTAGTGACAAGTAAGTTGGGGTGTAAAGTTTTGTAAAGTTTAATTACCCCTCTTAGTCCTTTTCCTTTATAAAGGGGAGAAATTGGCATTTAGTCCCCCTCCTCTTGCTAAGGGTTAGGGTGGAATAAAAACCTTATTTATACCAGGAGTGCATTTTATGAAGTTCAATCGTAGTCAAGTTAAAAAATACCTGCAATTAGCTGATTTTACATCGCTTTTTATTGAAGAACTAGGTTGGGATTATGCTGATATTTCTCCTATTTATTTAAAGGTCAATGACGAAAATTATACGATAGAAGCTATTTGCCAAAAACGTGGTTTAATGGTTTATCATTGTTTACCGGAAAAGGGGATTTTACCCAATGCTCAAGTCAGAAAAAAGATTGATGTTGAGGTTACTAGCTATAGTCAAGAACATTTAATTATTTACACAGATAAAGGTCAACAAAAACAAATTTGGCAATGGGTAAAACGAGAGTCTGCAACTAAAACTAAAGCTAAAGAAACTACCTTTAATATTACTCAGTCGGGAGAGTTATTAAGTCAAAAGTTAGAAGCTTTATTTATTGATTTTGCTGAAGAAGAAAATCTCACTTTAACTGATGTTACTCAACGCACTGAAAGGGCTTTTGATATTGAAAAAGTTACCAAAGACTTTTTTAATAAGTTCCAAGAAATACATTTTAAATTTGCTGCTGTTATTCAAGGGATAGAAAATCCAAAGGATGCTAATTGGTACGCTTCCGTGGTTTTAAATCGGTTGATGTTTATTTATTTTCTCCAGAAAAAGGGATTTTTAGATCATGGTAATCCTAATTATTTACAAGATAAGTTAAAAGTTAGTCAAACTCAAGGTAAGGACTTATATTATCAACAGTTTTTACAAACTTTGTTTTTTGATGGTTTTGGTAAAGCTGAAAAGTTCCGTAAACAGGAAACTGCCGTTTTAATTGGTAAAATTAAATA
>NZ_JACJQS010000017.1:0-102015 GCF_014696755.1 Anabaena sp. FACHB-1391
GAAATAGTTGATAAAGTTATTTCTGTTGCTCTCGATTTGATGAATCCTCAACATTTAAAAAATTGGTTCACTAATTGTTGTTACTGTACCTCATAACACCGGGAAGTGCTGTATTGATCATAAATCATTTCGTGGAATCTTAACAGGTTTAACAGAAGCATTTGTCATTGGTAATGAAAATTGTAGAGAAATAATTAACAAAGATAGTCGAAATTCAAAAATAATTCGTTCATTTATTTTAGGTCGTAATATAAAACCTTATGCAATTCCTGAAGTAGAAAATTATTTAATAAAAATTGATAAAGGCTTTACCAATTCATTTAGAGAAAATCAAGATGCTTGGATATGGTTATCGGAAAATTATTCAGCAGTTTCTAATTATTTAAGTCTATTTAAAGATCAAGCAGAAAAAAGAACAGATAAAGGTGATTACTGGTGGGAGTTGAGAGCCTGTGATTATTATCAAGAATTTGAAAAACCTAAAATAATGTATCAAATATTTCAGACAAAACCATGTTTTATTTATGATGAACAGGGGCTATATTGTAATAATTCTATGTGGATTATTTCCAAAGCAGATAAGATTTTATTGGCTATTCTTAATTCAAAAATGGGTTGGTGGCTAATTTCAAAATACTGTACCGCTATTCAAAATGGATTTCAATTAATTTGGAAATACTTTGGACAAATCCCAATTCCTCAAGCAAATCCAAAACAAGGGGAAGTTATTACTTCCGTTGTTAATCAAATTCTCACTGCTAAAAAATCAGATCCAAAAGCAGATACAACCACATTAGAAACAGAAATAGATCAACTAGTTTATCAACTTTATGAATTAACACCAGAGGAAATTAAAATCATAGAAGGGTAAACACCACAAATTCCAGATCCCCGACTTCTGAGATTAATTTATCATTTATTGATAAGATAAAAAAGAAGTCGGGGATATTATTTTCATCCCTAACGCACCTCATTTAAACTTTCAATTTGTTCCGTAAACATCTCTGTAAACAAACTCATTACCGTGCGTTCTTCACGAACTTTAATATTAGCAGTAATGGACATCCCTGACTGTAAAGATATCTTTCTATCTTGATTCGTGAGATTTAAATGTTGTTTGTCTAACTTAACTGTGGCCGGAAATCTATAAAATTGATGGTTTTGGTCTGGAGGTAAAGCATCTGAAGCAATCTTAGTTACTTTACCTTTAATATCACCAAATTCACTAAAGGGAAAGGAGTCAATTCTTACATCTACGTTCATACCTTTTTTGACAAAACCAATGTCTTTATTGGTAATGAAAACTTCTGCTGATAGGTTTTCTTTGGGGACAATTTGTAGTAATTTTTGTGTGGAATTAGCAACAAAGCCAACATTTTTAGCCTGGAGATCAAAAACTATTCCTCCTACTGGAGCGCGAAGTTCTTGATATTTAAAGTTTAATTGTGTTTGCGATATTTTGCTATTTATGTCTGCTAAACGCTGTTCATTGTCTAAAATGACCTTCGTGAACTGACTATCAATTTCAGCAATGCGTTGTTTATTATTGCCTATTTTTTCCAAAATATCTTTACCGGAACTAGCAACTGTATTAGTTAATTGCTGTTTTCCTTTATCAATATCAAATTCTAGACGTTTTATTTCTTCCTGCAATTGTGAGATTTCCGCTGCGAGAGTTTGTACCTGTTGTTTCTGATTCAGATATTGAAGTTGGGAAATACCCCTTCTTCCGCTAAGACTTTGATTTTGGCTAAAATACCGCTTTGAATGGCTAGACTATTGCGAGTATCTTGCAGTTTAAATTGAGTTTGAGAAAGTTGTTTTCTAGTTTTTTCAACTTCTAAATTTGCGGCTTTGGAACGAGACGCTAATTCTATTTTTGCAACTGCTAGTAGTTGTTCTTCGTCAATTCCTATTCCTGCTGTTCCCGATGAATTTCTCAATTGAGAACGTAATAGTTCATTTGCTGCTACTAAGGAAGCGCGACTTTTGAGCAGAAATGCTGATTCTCCTGGTAGTTTACTGCGTAAAAATTCTATTTCAGAATCTTTACCTCTGCTTGCTCCCATTAAGCGTCGATAGATATTGTTTTCTTGAATTAAAGCTATGCGAATTTTATTCAAGGCATTTAATTCTGCTAGGGTAGCAATAGACTCAAATGTTAATAACAATTGTCCTGGTTTTACTTCGTCTCCATCTTTTACATAAATTGATTTAACGACTCCATTAACGGGAGCTTGTACCTCTTTGACTGTTCCTTCTGGTTTTAATTGACCCGTTGCAGGAATTGTTTGCTCAATTTTGGCTAAACAAGCCCAAGTAATTCCAAAACAAGCTAATCCCATGAGGGTGATCATGATGGTTCGTGACCATATTGGAGATTGTCGTAAAACTACAGATTGCTCAAAATTATCGAAATTAAAGTCAATTTTAGGCTGTTGGGAACTGGGTTTGGGAGATGTTAATACTTTTGAGTCTTTATATGATCCATTGCCATTTCCGTTTCCGTTGCCATTTCCGTTGCTGCGATTACCATTAACTTGAGTCATAATAATTTGGGATTTGGGATTTTAGATTGAATATTTACTGGAGTGTCATTTGAGCTTGGCTCTGTTATCAGTTGGATTTTATTTAAGCAACTGACAGGGTTTAGCATTGCTAAACCCCTAGAAATAATTGACTACAAATTTACTTCCTGTTGTTGATAAAGATAGAAATAATGACCTTTAGCAGCCATAAGTTCTTGATGATTACCTTGTTCTATCATCCTACTGTTATCCATGACGACGATAGTATCGGCATTACTAACAGTATTTAAACGGTGGGTAATGAAGAAGACGGTACTACCTTTAAAAGCGCGAGCTAAGTTCAGACAAATTTGTTTTTCGGTGGGATAATCTAGAGCGCTGGTGGCTTCATCTAGAACTAGTAATTTAGGTCTTTGTAACACAGAACGTGCGATCGCAATTCTTTGTCTTTGTCCACCAGAAAGGGCTGATCCTCTTTCCCCAACTCGCGTATTATAGCCTTGGGGTAAACCCATAATAAATTCATGGGCAACGGCAATTTGAGCAGCTTCAATAATCTCCTCTGTTGTGGCTTCAGGATTAGTTAAAGCAATATTTTCCTGTACTGTACCATCAAATAAAAGGGTATCTTGAGGAACTACACCAATTTGTCGCCGCAGAGAATAAAGTTCGACTTTGGCAATGTCGTAACCATCAACTAAAATTCTGCCAGATTCTGTGTCATAAAGTCTGAGCAGTAATTTCATCATTGTACTTTTTCCCGAACCACTTTGTCCAACAATACCGACAAATTGACCTGCGGGAAATTCGACAGTAACATTACTCAATTGTAGGGGGCCTGAGGCGGCAAATCGGAAGGAAACGTTTTCATATTTGACTCCACCAATAATCGGTGGGAGGGGAATATTATTCTTATCTATTTCTGCTTCTTGGGGGCTGTCAACAATATCGCTTAATCGTTCTAAGGATAACCCGGTTTCTTGGAAGTTCTGCCAGATTTGTGCCAGCCGTAATATGGGGGTGGTAACGTAACTAGAAATAATCCGAAAGGCAATTAATTCCCCTAATGTTAGTTCTTGTTTTAAAACTAAATAAGCTCCCACCCATAAAACTAATAAGCTGCTGAGTTTGCTTAAAAACTGACTTGTGGAGTTAGCTAATGTGGAAGTAATAACGGTTTTAAAACCTGCGGCCACAAATTTAGCATATTTTTTTTGCCAAGAAAAACGCGATCGCAATTCAATATTTTGGGCTTTAACTGTTTGAATACCTGACATCACCTCCACTAAATAAGATTGAGTTTCGGCGTTACGTTCTGCTTTACCTCTTAATTGTCTACTCACTGTTGGGGCAGCAATTAATGTCACTAACACAAATAGAGGGATGGTTCCTAAACCTACTATGGTCAATTGCCAACTGTAAAACAGCATGACCACTATATAAACTACGGAAAATAGGGCATCTAACACTACTGTTAAGGCCGTACCCGTGAGGAACTGACGAATATTTTCTAGTTCATTAATTCTGGTGGATAATTCACCCACTGGCCTTTTATCAAAATACCGCAGTGGTAAGCGCAATAGGTGGTCAATAATTTGTGACCCCAAACTCATATCAATGCGGTTGGTGGTATCTACAAATAAGTAAGTCCGCAATGTAGTTAATACCGCTTCAAATACACCCACTGCTAATAGTAATACTCCTAAAACATTTAGGGTATTAATACTATTTTGAACGATGACTTTATCAATAATTAGCTGAATGATTAGAGGATTAGCTAGGGCGGCTAATTGGACGAAGAAGGAAGCAATAAATACTTCTATTAGCACCCGTCGGTAACGGGATAAGTAAGGAACAAACCATCCTAATCCAAAGCGTTCTTTAGGTGTTTCCTTGGTAGCACTGAGCAATAAAACCCTAACTTGTGGTTGTAAGTTGGTTTCATCTGTTTCTAATTCTTTCAGCAATTTATCAAGGTTGGTGTTGATAATACCTTGAGATGGTACACCCAAAACGGCTTTTTTTCCATTTACGGCATAAAGAACCGCAAAACTGTCACGATAGCGAATTAATGCTGGGGTAGGAATGCGGTTAATGGAAACAGCCGGAACATCAACTAGCTGGGATTTGAGTCCAATTAATTCTGATAAATAAGCGCAAAGTTGAAAAGATACACTGCCTTGACGCTTGATTTGGTCATTTAAAATGCGGCGGACTACTTCTTTCCGAAAGGGAATTTCTAAATGCTTGGATAGCATTTGAAAACAAGCCAGACTAGATTCTAGTTCTCCCTGTCCTTTAAAAAATGGATATTTTTGATTTTTTGGTAAATCCTTTGATGTGCTTGTCCCAATAAATTCCGATTCTGTTGCGTAGGGAACTTCTTCTATGGTGACAGTACCATCTAACAGATTTTCTAATTTCTCTGTTTTTAGAGGTGGACTATCCACTAATGATAAATCATTCTGACTGATACCCAACAAACGGACAGGCAGTTTATCTTTAACTTCAATTACTTCGTCTTCTAAGCGAGAACCAGGGGTTAAATTGCTCAGATCACAACTACTACTTACAAACCAAATTCGATCACTTTCTAATTCTCTTAAAGACGTTTTTCCTGGTCGTAAATAGTGAATTTTTGACCCTAATAACGCCTGTTCCGTCAGGTCTTTGAGATTATGATTGGCTAAAGGTTGTTGTGCTATCTGTAAACTCAAGATATCAAATACTTCTGCCAAGTTAGTTATTTGTTGACGAGCCTGAGTAAATGCTAAATTTCGAGATAGGAATTGTAAATAATCTGCTGCATTCCAGGTTAAACATATCACTTCTTCATAGGCGATCGCTGTTTCGCACGGAATTTGACGTAACCAAGAAATTTCCCCAATTACCGCTCCTGGTTCTACTATTTTTAAAGTAATTGGTGATTGGTTTTCCGGGTATCCTAGTAGTCTGATCCTGCCTTGATAAAGAATTGATACTTTTTGAGGTAATTGTTCTTTGCCAACAATTTTCTGCCCCATGCGGTAACGTAAAGGCTGTAAAATTTGTGGTGATGAGAGTTTGCTAATTTCCTCGCTTGATAATTGGTCAAACCCTGGAATCGTGGCAATAAATTCTTCAAAGGTACTCTTAGTATAAGTCATGTTTCTTGAGGTTAATTATGTCAATTTATATTGGCCAAAGGTTCGGGTAATTTATGATGTTTGAATTTGCCATTTTCGTTCTGTCATTTGTTCTTGTAACCATTGATTAAATCTTTCATTCAGCAACCGTTGCCGCATTGAACGATCCAGTTGGGCTGGTAGTAATTTTTCCAAGCGGACAATTACCAGTACATTATTAATTTGAGTTGGTGGTGATAACTGCTGTGGCTGGCTTCTTGAAAGGATATTCACCAATGTTGGATGAAGGGATTGTAAATCTATTGGACCTACTAATCCATCAGTTTGAGCTTCTGGACCTTGGGCATATTCCCGTGCTAACTCAGCGAAAGACTGTTCACCCTCTTTGATGCGGAAGTAGATTTCTTGGGCAATCCCGATTTCCGAGGTAGTAATCAGCGAATAAATTACCCTATCTAGTTGGGCTTTACGTTGGAAGAAGTACGAGTTTAAATCCCCACCCCAAGTGGCCTCTTTAAACTTTTCTAGTTTTAATTGTCGCATGGCCATGATCTTTAATTGCTGGAAATTTTCTCCTTGTTGATCTATTCCCTGATATTGTTGGGCTAATTGTTCGCAGACCTGTTTTTCTTCTTCTGGAGTATGGACAATTTCGGCTGCTGCGATCGCTTGATCAATGATAATTTCCTTGATTAATACGGGAATAAGCTGGTATTCCGATATTAATGATAGAACTTCTCCGGGCTGGAGGATGCGATCGCCCCATTGCAGGACTTGATTCTTATGGCTTGTGATCAGATTTGTCACCGTTTTTAACTGCTTTTGAAAAGATAATAGGACTAAGTTTTGAACAAGTTATCTTTTGGTTAAGATTAGATAATCTATTACTAATTTACTCTGCTTTCGAGTTAGTGTATAGATGTATATCAGTAAATTTTCCATCGGCAGAAGTTGATTTGCTAGATGTAGATAATCAGACTGTTGATATTTGGATATTATTGTACCAAAATACCATGGATTGATAAATTTGTCATACCAAACTTACTTTTACTCTATAAATCTTTGCTAACCTTAACTATGGCATCATCCCCTGCTAAATTGCTCGTTCTGGATCACAGAAAATCAGGCCGGTAAATCGTAATTACGACTTACCAGCCTGAAGTAGACAATTAAATTTATTGCTCCTACCTCATCAAATCATCCTAATTAACGGAATCTGCCAGGATTTAGACGAGCAGGGTCTTTTTTTGGTCTATTGCGTCCAATTCCTACCCCATTTCTCAATTTTTTGGCAGTACCACCATCTTGAGGATCAAGGTATGGTTTCAAATTAATTCCACTTCTAAAAGAACTAAGCTGATTATTACCACTTACAAGTGTTTGTCCTATGTTGTATAAACTATCTCCCTTTCCTCTCTGAGGTTCAGTGTAGGTATCAACAGCAATAGTTTGTTGTCCACTATCAGCGGTAGTGAGATTTTGGAATACACTATTACGGATTGCATAGGGATCTTTACCACGGGGTACTGTTAAGACAATTCGACAATTGGGTTGGGCTTCAGTGGTGACACAAATAATATTTTCGTTGTTTTCTAAAGCTATTCGTAGTTCTTGTAAACCATCGGGACGATATAATTCTAAACGTCCTGCGATCGCTTGACAACGTTTTTGGGCATCCCAACCCCCACCTAAATTTTGAGGTGCAGCCCAAGCAAAATATTGTCCTGGTTGACTTTGGGGCTGATACATGACTGTAAACTGTCCATTGTAAGATTGACAACTAAATCTTGTACTACTGTTAACTGTGGTAGAATTTGGTACACTGGTTGTAGTTGAACTTGATGGAACTGTACTTGAACCTGATGGAATTGTAGGCACCACAACTTGAGCAACAGTCACAGCATTTCCAAAAAATAAAGAACAGCCAAGACTACTCAAGAATAAGAACCGCAGCGATTGTAAAGACATAAATATAATCCGTAGTGGAGATAGGTAAATAGCTGATGTCTATATTGACGGAGAACATAAGTTTTTGATTCATGGAAAAATCTGTTTTTTGTTTTTACTACCGCAGAAACCGCTGTATTATATGTTTACTAAAATTTAAATTTATTAATGTATTGCAACAATTATGAAATATTTCTTAAAATTTGCCTAGTCCTACATATTCCCTGCTAACGCTATATTAGAGGTTTTGTAAGTCATGCGCCCATGGAAATTATTATTGGTTGGCTGTACCCCAAGTTAATGAGTACTTATGGTGATCGGGGAAATGTGATTACCATAGAACGTCGCGCCCAGTGGCGGGGGTATAATGTGACTGTATTGCCCTTGGATCAAAATTCCACCGCAGAAGATATCAAATCAGTAGATGTGATTGTCGGTGGTGGGGCGCAAGACCGTCAACAAGAAATTGTGATGCGGGATTTACAGGGTGAAAAAGCTGAGGCCATGCGTCATAAAATAGAAAATGGTACACCGGGAGTTTTTACCTGTGGTTCTCCTCAACTACTGGGAAATTATTATGAACCAGCTTTCGGAAAAAGAATTGAGGGTTTAGGAATATTGGATTTAGTTTCTGTTCATCCTGGTGAAAATACTAAAAGATGTATTGGTAATTTGGTCATAGAAGTTACAGCTTCCCGGTTAGCAGCCGAATTGCAAGCAATGACAGGGATAAAACCTTATTTAGTCGGGTTTGAAAATCACGGTGGCCGGACTAAATTAGGGAAGGTGGAAGCTTTGGGGCGGGTAGTGTATGGCTTGGGTAATAATGGAGAAGATGGAACAGAAGGAGCGTTTTATCAAAATGCGATCGCTACCTACTCCCATGGTCCATTATTACCTAAAAATCCCTTTGTTGCTGATTGGTTAATTCAAACCGCGTTAAGATTAAAATATCAGCAAGAAATCAAACTTTCAGCTTTAGATGATACCTTAGCGATGCAGGGACGAGAAGCAATGTTTAAACGGTTAAAAGTTGATTTACCCAATGCTGCGGGAATCAGAATTTAAAATAGGTGTAGTTTAGATTAAATAAGAATCTAAATTTTAATATTAAACTACATGATTTTTATAGAAAAAAAACATAATTTTCTATAAAACATCTGATAAGTTACTATAAAAACCCGAAATCATTTAGTTAGTCATCATTTGAAATCTGTGCAACTTCCTTCTTTACCAGAATTTGAAAATCGCTCGTATCATCACCCTGATCAGGGTTTGCAAGAATTACTCAGTCGTCTGATCATCAGAATGCAACGAGATGAATTGATCAGACAAACGACAAATCAATTGCGAGAATCTTTACAGGTTGATCGGGTAGTATTGTATTATTTTTATGGACAATGGCAAGGACAAGTGACATTTGAGTCATTAGGTTCTGATGAATATTCGATTCTCGGTTCTACTGGTCCTAGTGATTGTTTTAATAATGAGTATGCTGCGTTATACTTAAAAGGACGAGTACGAGCGATCGCTGATATAGAATTAGAAGCGATTGAGGATTGTCACCGTGAATTTCTGCGCGGTATGCAGGTTCGGGCTAATTTAGTAGTGCCAATTTTAATACCAAGGGGATTATGGGGGCTATTAGTAGCTCATCACTGCCAAAGTGCGCGTTTTTGGACTTTAGCAGATATTGAATTGATGGAAAAGGGAGCGGGAACTTTAGCAACAGATTCTAATATTTTAGAGAGCTAATCATGTAAAGAATTTTTCTGATGTTGATGTTTTTTAGATATTATATTTGAGAAAGAAGTCGGTAAGCTGATGCTTTATCTGTGGTCATCAAAACGGAATTATTCACTGGGACGCACATCCTGGTAATATGATTGATATTAAAAGAAAATAGAAATACTGTAGGGGCAACCACAGGGGGTTGCCCTTAGCTAATCTAGCTTTTGCAGCTTGGAAATGCTAGAAAATAATACAATATTCATAATCCACCAACCCGAAACGGTAATGGTTCAAATCCCTATTAAACCCTTAACCCTTGATGAATTTCTCAAATTACCAGAAACCAAACCGGCAAAGGAATTTGTTAACGGCCAAATCATTCAAAAACCCATGCCTCAAGGAAAACATAGTACAGTTCAGCTTGACCTCGGTTCTAGTATTAACCTAGCACTCAAACCCCGGGGCGTAGCCCGTGTATACTCTGAATTACGCTGTACCTTTGGCGGTAGATCCATTGTACCTGATCTTGCAGTCTTCACTTGGGAACGCATTCCCCGTGATGAAAATGGTGAAGTTGCTAAGACCTTTGCTATCGCTATCGCTCCTAACTGGACAATTGAAATACTTTCTCCTGAACCAAGTCAAACTAAAGTTGTTCGTAATATCCTCCATTGTATTAGTCATGGTACTCAAATGGGTTGGTTAATTGACCCCGCAGAAAAACTAGTTTTTGTCTATTTTAGTGATCAACGTATTCTATTATTTGAACTAGAAACAGATGGCTTACCTGTTCCACCTTTTGCTGAGTCTTTTAATCTTACTGTAGGTCAACTTTTCAGTTGGCTAAATGAATAAATGCTATCAGCGATCGCTTTTTTAAGTCGTGGTAATGTATTTGGTATAGTGCTAAGTTCTCTGTCAACTGCAAATTTTATGGATTCCCATTTGCCACTGTGTCAAGCTATAGCCCATCGTATTATTACTAATTCCCAAAAAAGAATTACCTTTGCGGAATACATGGATATGGTGTTATATCATCCAGAATATGGCTATTATGCCAGTGATGCTGTAAAAATTGGATTTCGAGATAGTGACTTTTTCACATCTGCCAGTTTAGGATCTGATTTTGGGGAATTACTGACCAAGCAATTTTATCAAATGTGGGAGATTTTAGATCAACCCATATCCTTTAATTTGGTAGAAATGGGAGCAGGACAAGGCATATTAGCCTCCCATATTCTCAACTATGCAAAGCAAGAATACCCAGACTTTTTTGCAGCGGTCAAATATATTATTGTTGAAAAATCACAAAGTTTAAAACAAGAACAACAACAACGGTTACAAGATTTTTCTGTAGATTGGTGTAACTTGGAAGAAATCACCCCCAATTCCATTATTGGCTGTTTCTTCTCCAATGAATTAGTGGATGCTTTTCCAGTCCATCAATTTATTTTAAATGGGGGGGAATTACGGGAAATTTACGTTACTGTTGAGCAAAAACCGGAGGAAGAAAATTCTGCTTTACCTATATTTATTGAAATCATGGCAGAACCATCAACACCACAATTAGGGGAGTATTTTAAGTTGGTGGGAATTGATTTAAGCCAAAATACTTATGAAAATGGCTATCGCAGTGAAATTAATTTAGCAGCTTTGAAATGGTTGGGTATAGTAGCAGACTGCTTGCAACGCGGCTATGTGTTAACAATTGATTATGGCTACCCCGCACATCGTTATTATCACCCCAGAAGAGATCAGGGAACTCTCCAATGCTACTACCAACATCGTCATCATGATCATCCTTATATCAATATTGGCAGACAAGATATCACCGCCCATGTTGACTTTACAGCCTTATCATCCTGGGGTGAAAGGTGTGGACTCAAAAAAGTTGGTTGGACCGAGCAAGGCTTATTTTTAATGGCATTGGGAATAGGTGAAAGATTAGCTGCTCTCTCCTTTCAACAGCAACCAATATCACAGTTGCTACAGCGACGGGAAGGATTACACCAATTAATTAATCCAGGGGGACT
Source organism: Anabaena sp. FACHB-1391 (assembly GCF_014696755.1). Taxonomy (NCBI): domain Bacteria; kingdom Bacillati; phylum Cyanobacteriota; class Cyanophyceae; order Nostocales; family Nostocaceae; genus Anabaena; species Anabaena sp. FACHB-1391. The sequence continues at coordinate 11,365 of NZ_JACJQS010000017.1, forward strand.
AGGCAATTTTGGGGTTTTGGTCCAAAGTCGAGGACTAACTGCACAAGAGGCATCAAAACCACTGCTGGGATTAGTCGTACCAGAGTAGAGATCAAAGAGAAAGGTTAAAAATCTCTTTAACAATCCCGTATGAGTCTTGTTTGCACTAGCATAACAGAGATGACATTCAAATGACAAATCTACCCCAGAGAAATAATTATGACTGCTCATGATCTGTTAGTGCTAGTAACTCTATTGTCTCCCGGCATCTTACTTTCCGTGATCATAATGGTGACTTTTGCCGCAGGAGGCTAGGAGATTTTGGATTTTAGATTTTGGATTTTATCTAAAATCTAAAATTCAGATCACAACTGACAACTGACCACTGACTAAGGAACGTGAAACATGAAGGTGGCATTTCTGGGAACTGGATTGATGGGACTACCGATGGCTCAAAGGTTATTAGCAGCCAATATAGAGCTAATTGCCTATAATCGCACCCCAGAAAAATTAGAACCGCTACGGGCAGCAGGGGCGGAAATTGTAACAAAACCGCGGGAAGCCATCCGCGCTGCTGACTGTATAGTCCTAATGCTTTCTAACGCCGCAGCTATTTATCATGTCTTGCTGACAGATACCTCTTGGCATACTTTATCAGGACGCAGCATCATTCAAATGGGGACAATTACCCCCGTAGAAAGCCAAGAAATCAGAGATGCAGTAGTTGCGGCTGGAGGCGAATATATAGAAGCGCCTGTCCTCGGTAGTATTCCCGAAGCTAAAACTGGCAAATTAATCGTCATGGTAGGTGGAGAGGAGGAACAGTATCAACGTCATTTCCCACTCCTCCAACATTTTGGAGACAATCCTGTATACATAGGACCTGTGGGTACTGCTTCTACCCTCACCCTAGCACTCAATCAACTCATTGCTTCACTGACAACTAGCTTTGCTCTCAGTCTGGCTTTTATCCAGTTGCAAGGTATTGATGTTGATTTGTTTATGCAAATTCTACGCGAAAGTAAACTTTATGCTCCCACCTTTGATCAAAATTTGCGGCGGATGTTAGATGGTAATTATAATAATGCCAACTTACCGACAAAACAACTGATCAAAGAAATAGATTTATTTATCTCTGAAGCTAAATCCTTGGGTTTGAATCTCAGCAGTATTGAGGGTGTAAGGCAAATCTTACACGCGACTATGAAAATGTCTTATCCAGAAGATGATTATTCATCGGTATTTCCAGCAATTCGGGAATGGGGTGAAGTCAGTGGCGGTTGAGGTAAGCTGTTACCCATCTCAATTTGATCATCTTCATCTGGCTAGATGTTGTGGTGCGGGCATCTTGCCCGCTAGAATTATACAAATTAAATGCAGTTTAAAGGCAGTAAAGCCTTCCGGCTAAAACGGGATATCATCTGGATCGGGTTCTGGTGTAACTCCTACAGGGGACGGAGACTGAACGGGTGCGGGTTGGTATGTCAGTTGAGGGGCTGCTACCTGCGGTTCATTTTTTTGAGCAGGGGCTGATGGGGGATAGTTTGATTCATAATTCGTCGGGCGGTAGCTAGGTGATGCTACAGTAGTTTCTACTACAGGTGTGGTTCTCTTAGCAGCTGGTGGTGAATTAGTATAAGTACCTTGTTCAATAGCGTAAATCTTTTGCACCGTCAACTCTGCGCGTTTTTCCTTAAATCCTTCGGGGCGATCAATTGTATTCATACCTAAGCGCCCTTCTATAATAATGCGATCGCCTTGATGATAACTTTGGTGAATCTCTTTTGCCAAATTTCCCCAACCTACGACTTTTAAAGGATGAGTTGGATCATCTGGTTTTGTTCCTGGCACATGAACAATCATTTCTGTCACTTCCAACCCATCTGGTGTGTGACGCAGTTGAGGATTATCATAAATTTCCGCCATCAAAATACAACTGTTCATTACCTGCTCCTGATTTTCAATACTTTTTCTCGCAGTGAATTTAACTTCACGAGAAAATTTTAGCATAATTAATTACAGCATTTTTTATGTATTTATACCACACTCTGAATTAATCTACTCCTTCGCTTCTTCGCTCCTTTGCGTCTTGGCGCGAAACTTCGATTAAAATGTGGTTCATTTACCTAAAAATGGCTGTAAAACGATGATCATACTTACCGTTCCTGTACCGGAGGGAATCATCATCTTTCTATATTACAAGAATTGCGGCTCAAAGCCCTCATAGCACGGTGTGATGTCACCCAAAAAGTTTTTCAGTAAGTCCTATATATTTATTCATACATTGACAACTCAAGCATATTTATCTTAAAAATAACTTTATTGATGCGTATATTTGCCCTTGACTTGGGAGGATTTACCCCATTAAGCAGCGAAAAACAAACCACCTTTGGGTATTATCCTGTAATAATAGCAGAATGTGTCACATAAATTTTGCCTAAGTCCTATTTTTGTGTCAGGTAATATTGAAAGTAAAAAAAAACACAAATCCCTCTTGATAAAAGCCACTTTTTTTCAGTGATTTAACTAGTTGACAATCAATAAAAATGCAAAATATTATCACAAATGTAATGTGTAGAAAAAATTTAAAGGTTAATAGAATAATATGGCAACCATGAACGGAACAGCAGCAGCAGACAACCTCGTCGGTACAACGAGTGGCGATATTCTCAATGGTTTAGGTGGTAATGATACCCTCAATGGTGGGGGAGGAAATGATCAGATTTTTGGTGAGGTCTCCGTACCCTATTTCACCTATAATGGCAAATTTTACCTCTTGAGTAATGCAGGTACTTGGACACAAGCACAAGCACAAGCCGTTACTTTAGGTGGTAATCTTGTTACCGTTAATGATGCTGCGGAAAATCAATTTCTAGTTAACACCTTTGGTGGTACGGAAGGTTTATGGATTGGTTTGACAGACGAGGTGACTGAAGGAACATTTAAATGGGCAAATGGAGAAGCTGTCACTTATACTAACTGGGCTCCAGGTGAACCTAATGATGATGGTGGTCAAGACTATGCTTGGATCAATTTTCAAAATCCCGGGGAATGGGATGATGCTGGTGATACATTTAATAATTTCAATTTCCGAGGAATCATTGAAATCGAAATCGCTAACCCATCTAATGACACAATCATCGGTAGCACAGGCAACGATACAATTAATGGGGGTATTGGTCAAGACACAGCCGATTATAGTGCCATAGGTCAAGCCATTACCCTGAAACCAACAGGAGTAGTTACCAAAGGTACAGCAGGAACAGACCAACTGGTTGGGATAGAGAACATTATCGGTGCAACGGGTCTAACTAACATTATTGATGCTTCCACAGCCACCAGCACTGCTACCATTAATGCCAATTTAGCGACTAAATCCCTAGTTGTGAATACTGGTGATAGTGCTTTCCCCACTTTGTCCTTTTCCGTTCATAATTTTGTTAATGTTATTGGTACAGCCAATAATGACACAATTACTGGGAATGATGGCAATAATATCCTCGTAGGAAATGGCGGTAATGACATTTTAACCGGTAATAGTGGTAATGATACCCTCAATGGTGGAGAAGGAAATGATCAGATTTTTGGTGATGTTACCTCTGCTATTACTGCTTCTATTTTCACCTATAATGGCAAATTTTACCTCTTGAGTAATGCAGGTACTTGGACACAAGCACAAGCACAAGCCGTTACTTTAGGTGGTAATCTTGTTACCGTTAATGATGCTGCGGAAAATCAATTTCTAGTTAACACCTTTGGTAGTTCAGAAGCTTTATGGATTGGTTTGACAGACGAGGTGACTGAAGGAACATTTAAATGGGCAAATGGAGAAGCTGTCACTTATACTAACTGGTTTCCAGGTGAACCTAATGATTTAAATAATGAAGACTACGTAGAATTTAATTTTGTAGGAGCGGGAATATGGAACGATCTTCCCAATTCATTGCTATTATTACGAGGAATTATCGAAATCGCTAACTCTAATGACACAATTATCGGTAGCACAGGTGATGATACAATTAACGGCGGTTTAGGAAGCGATACAGTTAACTATAGCAGTCTTACGGAAGCAATTACCCTGTTAGCAGGTGGAATCGTTAATAAAGGCTCTTTTGGCACAGATACAATTGTGGACGTAGAAACTGTAATTGGTGCTACAGGTCAATCTAACACCATTGACGCATCCACTGGAATCGCTACCACCACATCCCTCAACGTCAATCTAGCCACTAATAACCTGATCATCAACGGATTACCAGCGCTGATTAATTCTATCACCTTAAACGTGCAGAATTTCCTAAATGTGGTTGGTACTACTCAAAACGATACCATCAAAGGTAATAATCTGGCTAACGAGTTAGTTGGAAATACTGGCAATGATACCATCCAGGGTAACGATGGAAATGATATTCTTGATGGTGGTGACGGTAATGATCAACTATTTGGTGGGAATAACGATGATCAACTATTTGGTGGTCTCGGTAATGATATTCTGCAAGGGGATAATGGAAATGATTTCCTCAACGGTGACTTAGGAAATGATACCCTCAGAGGTCTTGCTGGTGATGATATCCTTGATGGTGGTGTCGGTAATGATAGCTTGTTAGGTGGTGTTGGTAACGACATTCTCGTTGGTGATTTTGGTGATGATATTCTCAATGCAGAGGCAGGTAACGATTTAGTATTTGGAGATGATGGTAATGATCGGTTGTATGGTGGTGATGGATCAGATGAATTAAACGGGGGTATAGGCAAGGATTTCCTTTATGGAGGCAATAATAATGATACCCTCTTCGGAAATGATGATAATGACACCCTCTGGGGTGAAGCTGGAAATGACATTCTCAATGGTGGTAAAGGCAATGATATTTTGGTAGGAGGAGCAAACAATGATGTTTTTGTAATTGCACTAAGTAATGGTGCTGATATCGTTCAAGACTTCCAAGATGGATTGGACCGCATTGGCTTAAGTGGGGGTTTACTATTTACTCAATTGACAATTTTAGGAACTGGTACTAATACTGTGATCAGGAATACGAGCAGTGGTGAAATTTTCGCTACTTTGCAAAATGTTAGTTCCACATTGATTACAAGTGTTGACTTCACTGTAGTTTAAATTAGTATCATGTTTGGCGGTTATAAACCGCAGCTACACAAACAAAACATATCTTTATGGGTTTTATAACTTTAATTTCTCATTAGTATCCTAGAAACCTTGTAGAGACGTTCCATGAAACATCTCTACATTTTTTTTCATTAGATTGTTGATCAAAAATATTACCAATATAAGTAAGTTGGCATCAAAAAACCAAACTCTGTAAAGAAACGTAAAATCGCTGAAAACCTGTTCCCTGTTCCCTCTTCCCTGTTCCCTCTTCCCTATTCCCTCTTCCCTATTCCCTGTTCCCTCTTCCCTGTTCCCTGTTCCCTGTTCCCTGTCACCTGTCACCTGTTCCCTGTTCCCTGTTCCCTGTTCCCTGTTCCCTGTTCCCTGTTCCCTCTTCCCTCTTCCCTGTTCCCTCTTCCCTGTCACCTGTTCCCTGTCCCCGTGGCGTAGCACCTGTCACCTGTCACCTGTCACCTGTTCCCTGTCCCCGTGGCGTAGCACCTGTCACCTGTTCCCTAGTCAGTGAATATGTAAGAAAATCTGAGCAACCGTACAAGTCGCTCAGATTGATTGATTTTTATTCCGTCTGTGTCGGGATTAACTACAAACCCAAAAATTACTTTTTCGGAAATCCGCTGAAAATCCAACAAATTATACAAATTATAATTTTATTTAATAAAAGCTTGACTAATTAGCTATCAATCAGGTATTATATTAGATTGTCTGTCTAATTCCGGCTCGGATCAGGTAGACATACTGCAAAAGCTGGCAAAAGCTGTAAATAATAGCGTCTCTATAAAAGATTATAGCCAGCTACCTGTACGGCAACCTCAAGGACGATTTAATGACCTACGCAATTATTGAAACTGGTGGAAAACAAATCAAAGTAGAAGCAGGTCGTTTTTACGACATTGAACTACTCAACGCCGAACCAGATGAAAAAGTTACCATTAACGCTGTATTGCTTGTAAACCACGACGGCGCACTTTCCATTGGACAACCTTTGGTAGAAGGTGCAACAGTCGAAGGGACAATTATGCGACACCTGAGAGGTCGCAAAGTCCTGGTGTATAAGATGAAACCTAAAAAGAAAACCCGTAAAAAACGGGGACACCGCCAGGAAATTACCAGATTTTTGATTAATTCTATCAATCTCAACGGCGAAGTTTTAGCTTACGAAGCAGCCCCTACTGGTGCTGAAAGTCCAATTATTGATGCTGACTTTGTGGAAGAAACCGCAGAGGAATCATAAAAATTGATAATTGATAATTACCAATTACCAATTACCAATTACCAATTACCAATTACCAATTACCAATTAAATTTTCCCAGCCTAAACTAGACAATTAGCGGACTGGGATTCGTAAAGTAAATAAAAAAGAGGAAACCATGGCTCATAAGAAGGGAACAGGTAGTACGCGTAACGGTCGTGACTCAAATGCTCAACGACTAGGTGTAAAGCGTTACGGTGGACAAACTGTACGCGCAGGTAATATTTTGGTTCGTCAACGTGGTACTAAGGTTCACCCTGGTAACAATGTGGGTATTGGTAGTGATGATACCTTGTTTGCTTTAGTTGACGGTGTAGTTACCTTTGAAAGAAAGGGTAAAAGCCGGAAGAAAGTTAGCGTTTATCCAGTGGTGGTAGCAGAGGTAGAAGCGTTAGCAAGCTAGTTAGTGATTAATCATCTGGCTAAAAATTGTAGAGATGTTCCATAGAGCGTCTCTACAAGATTTAAAGTAATTAAGATGGGGTAGTTCATATATAAAGCTTAATAAATGCGCCCAGTGCTAAACCTACGACTGCAAAAAAGGATATACAGCCAAAAGCGAGCGCTGGTTTTAAAGCAAGTGTTTGGAAATCTATTCTGGCTAAAATAGTCGCGCACAAAATGAGTAAAATGTCAAGAAATACCCGAAACCAGGCAACCATCAGAAAAAATAGGAAAGCTGCTAAGATAGCTACACCAAAAGCCCTAGCACTGGACTTGAACAAGGTACTGACATACTCGTTTATTTTTAACCAAGGGTTGGTAAAACAGATTAGGGACAGCAGGATAGTTACCACGGTTATCAGCCATATATACCAAGGGGCTTTTTCTTCAAATATCATCCAGCCCAATGTACTGTAACTCAGTAATACGAGTGTCAGGGAGAACCAAGGGATCTTTTTCAAGATTGACATATAGCAGCAGTCAAGAATAAAACAGAGTGAATAAATGTGAAAGTAATGTGAAAGTAATGTGAAAGTTCTGTACCTTACTCAGTTACAAATCGTAATATACTGGTATTTTGAATATCGGTTTCATTCATTATTTCACAGATTTACCTAACCCATCAGGTTTCTTGATGGTAAATTCCACCCCTAATTCCATTTTGAGAGAATAAAAATCAACATTTGGTTAAATATGTTGATAAATATTTGTAAACTGTTAGCAGTTGAGTAGCCAACTGGCATATCATTAAGGATTGATCATGAGACAACTTGTTATCGTCGAGCGTATAAGCCTAATTGGTCATATCGTTTCTATGGTATTTGGACTGCTGGGGATATTAATTGTGATTCCCAATGCTGAATTGCTTGTCAGCTTATCCGCAGCAGGTGAGACCGTCATGCAGTGGAGTATGGCAGGTGGTGGTGTGGTATATATGATTTTCGGGGCGTTGGGAGTGTTCCTCTATGCTTACCGAACTTTGGGTTTGGCACGCACTTTAGGATTTTTAATACCATCCTTATCAATTTCCCTAACTAGTGAATTATTAGGAACTAGTACAGGCTTTCCCTTTGGAGGCTATAGCTATTTGAGTGGCTTAGGTTATAAAATTTCTGGTTTAGTACCTTTTACAATTCCCCTTTCATGGTTTTATGTAGGATGTGTATCTTATGTATTAGCCCGTGCGGGTTTACAAGTAGATAAAAAACCTAGCTTGTTTCGTCAAATTGGTGCAATTGTTTTAGGTGCTTTACTACTCACTTCTTGGGATTTTGTCCTTGACCCAGCCATGAGTCAAACTTCCCTGCCTTTCTGGTATTGGCACGAACCAGGCGCTTTCTTTGGTATGCCTTACCAAAACTTTGTCGGTTGGATGGGTACTGGTGCTTTATTCATGACTGTAGCGGCTTTATTATGGAGTCAAAACCCGATTAAATTAGACTCTTACCAATTGAATGTACCTTTATTAGTTTATTTAGGTAACTTTGGTTTTGCCACAGTCATGAGTTTAGCCGCTGGGTTTCCCATTCCTGTATTACTAGGTATAGCACTGGGTGTAGCTCCGGCTGTGCTGCTGTGGTCTAAAGGTTCTAGCGCACCTGCAACAGTGAATATGGAAGCAGCTACTCAGGAAGTTGCTGTTACTAATGTGAAGGTTGCTTTTAAGTAAGTAAGAGAGACGAGGAAAGAGGGAGAAGAAATTAAACTATTTACCTCTTTCCTAATTACACGGTCAAATTCCCATAATTTAGATTAATTTACACAAATTGCGAGAAGATGTAAACTAGCTACTTTATACAAAAAGTCAAGGTTAGAATTGCTAAATATTATTCCTCTCCTCCTGCTACTGGTCCAAGTCCCCGCCACGGCGATTTTACTTTCTCGTTTACTCAAAGGACCAGGACGTTATCCAGCTTTAAAACCACAACAACCCACACCAGAACTTTTGGGAACTGTGAGTGTGGTTGTGCCGACACTTAACGAAGCATTACGAATTAGCCCGCTGTTAGCCGGTTTAAGTCGCCAAAGTTACGAAGTTAGAGAAATTATTGTTGTTGATAGTAAGTCACAAGATGGTACTCCCGACCTAGTGAAAACCGCAGCATTAACAGACCCCCGCTTTAAATTAATGACAGATGATCCCTTACCTGCCGGCTGGGTTGGTCGTCCTTGGGCTTTACATAATGGCTTTTTATTTACTTCCGAGGGCAGTGAGTGGTTTTTGGGCATGGATGCAGATATTCAACCCCACCCCGGTTTAGTGGCGAGTTTGGTGAAAACTGCGATCGCTCAAGGTTATGATTTAGTATCTTTATCACCGCAATTTATTCTCAAATATCCGGGAGAATGTTTATTACAACCAGCTTTGTTGATGACATTACTGTATAGATTTGATCCTACGGGTATTTATACTGAACAACCAGAACGGGTCATGGCTAACGGCCAGTGTTTTTTGTGTCGTCGGTCTGTGTTAAAGGCTGTGAATGGTTACAGCAGCGCTAAAGGTTCTTTTTGTGATGATGTCACCTTAGCCCGGAATATTGCCTCTCATGGCTTTAAAGTAGGCTTTTTAGACGGAGCAAAGGTGCTAAAGGTGCGAATGTATGAAGGGGCTTTAGAAACCTGGAAAGAATGGGGACGTAGCCTAGATTTGAAAGACGCAACTTCCCGCGCTCAAGTTTGGGGTGATTTATGGTTATTATCTGCGGTGCAGGGTTTACCCCTATTGATTTTACTGGGTTATTTCCTGTTTCCCCCTTTGCTTCCCTCACTGCCGGCACTGCTATTGTTAGAATTAAATATATTTTTGGTAGTGATTCGTTTTGCTTTATTATTAGCGATCGCTCCTTCTTATGATCGTCAAAATGCTAATGGTGGTTGGTTATTCTGGCTTTCCCCCTTGGCTGACCCCCTAGCGGTGCTGCGAATCTTTTTATCTGCCCTCCGCACTCCCAAAGAATGGCGCGGGCGGAAATATGGTGATTAATGTCATTTAGGGCGTTGACCGAGGGTATCGCTCTTTATTCCAATTTATCTTATTGGGGAGAGCGATCGTATTTATTAGAAAATATTTTGGTTCTTAAAGAACACAGGCTATATAATTAGTATATCTGTCAATTCTCTACATTTATTTGCTCTATGGATTTATTAAACATCCGCACCAAAGTAATCACAGAAATTAATCTCATTCCCGAAGATAAATTAGAAGAATTATATAATTTTATTCATTATTGGCGATTGAATGGAGAATCATCTCCAGGTTCACTAGAACAAACTATGCAGTTTGCTGGCTGTTGGAATGATATGTCAGATGAAACATTTGCTAATTTCAGTGAAGAAATCAACATCCGTCGTCAACAGGCATTTTTTGAAAGGAGAAGTGATGAAACCAGCTTTGATTGATACCAATATCTTATCATTATCACAACAGGAACTCATCCAGCCGTCAATTTTTCCGATAAGTGCTTAAATACCCAAAGTTCAGGAGATTAAAAAAGGAGATAATTAATCATCATGAAAACATCAATCAGTATTAATCCAGCTTATGAAGAAATAATCAACTTTCTCGCTGCTGGCATAACATCTCAAAGTTTAGTTGAATTTCAAGTATCAGAAACAGTAAAAGAAAGAGTATCTGATTTGATTTTTCGAGAAAAAACTGATGGAATTTCTTCAGAGGAAAAATCAGAATTAGATCATTATTTGATTCTAGAACATTTATTAAGACTAGCAAAAGCTAGGGCTTATGATTTTATTCACGAAAAGGCTTAAAATTCAATTATGGAGCGTCCTTATTTAAATCTAGAACTTCGCCGTTTAGTTGCTCAAAGAGCAGATAATTTATGTGAATATTGCCTGATTGCTGAACATGATACTATTTTAGGATGTGCCATTGATCATATTATTAGTATCAAACATGGTGGCTCATCAAATATAGATAATCTAGCTTATTGTTGTGTTTATTGTAATCGGTTTAAAGGCAGTGATATCGGTTCAATTATTATAGATAAAAAAGAATTTGTGCGTTTTTATCATCCTCGTTGGGATAATTGGGGAGAACATTTTAAACTGAATAATTCTACTATTGAATCTCTCACAAATATAGGACAAGTGACGGCTAGAATTTTAGGGTTTAATGATCAATCTCGTTTATTAGAACGTCAATTACTTATTGATAATAAAAAATATCCTTCTCTTTTGGCAATGAGAAGAATGAAGGATTAATGCAACGTCTTCCAGATTATTGAAATTGCGATAATTATGCTGGTGGTAAAATGAGTCGTTGGATAACTAATTCTGGATTATCTAAGAATGGATTGATTTGGTTAAAATCAAATATTCCATTGGCAATACCTCTAGCATATTGATGAATTAAAACTTTACAATGGACTGGGTTTGCAGGTTCTATTTTATCTCTATCAAGGAAACGTAAACGTGGGACAATCCTCAGCGTTCAAGGTTTAAATAAACTTGAGAAGGCGATAAAAATTAGGGAATATAGTGAAAATAACAGCAAGCGATTTACCCTTGATCATCTCAGTAGTCAGACTGGCTTAGATTCTCATACTTTATGCAAAATTTTTAACTGCAATGTCAGAGTTGATAAAAAGTCTCTAGTCAAATGCTTCAAAGCATTTAATCTGGTGCTAGAGGCTGATGATTATCAATCACCTCTTTCCGTCCCATTAGTCAAACCAGAAACACACTCAACACAATTTATCCAACCTCTACAGCCTCAAATTCAGCCTGATGGGGATTATAATTTAGCCCCCAAGGTCTCGGTTTTCTATGGACGCACCGCTGAACTGGCAACATTGAACCAATGGATTCAGGTCAATCGCTGTCAATTAATCATGGTCTTAGGAATGGGAGGTATGGGTAAAACCAGCCTCATAGCCAAGTTAATGGCAGGTTTCACCAACAGCACAGATTTGTCATCATCAGAATTTAAGTATGTCATCTGGCGATTCCTACGGAGCGCTTCGCTATCGCTTCATCACGCGCCAACAGTAGAAGAAACCTTAACTGATCTAATTCACATCCTCTCACACCAGCAAGCCGTTGATTTACCAAAATTTCCAGATCAATTAATATCAAAGTTAATGCAGTATCTCCATCAAACTCGTTGCTTGCTGGTTCTGGATAATCTAGAATCTATTCTGCAATGGGGAGGAGGGGGATATTATCGGCCAGGGTTTGAAGGTTATGGACAACTGATTCGCACAATTGGGGAGTCTACCCACAAAAGTTGTTTAATTATCATCAGTCGAGAACCACCGATCGCATTCAGTGTCCTAGAGAAAAAAGCTAATTCAGTTAAATTACTGATCCTGAAAGGGTTGCTTCCTGAAGACGGACTCAAGATTTTCCAGTCAGAAGGCATTGACGAAACTCAAGCAGAATGGCAAATATTACATAATGACTATGGCGGAAATCCCCTGATACTGAAAATTGTTATCACCACTATTCATTTTCTATTTTCTGGCAAAATTGATCTTTTTTTAGCCCAGGGTATCACCGTCTTTGGCGATATTTACGATTTATTAGATCAACAATTTCAACGCTTATCAGATTTAGAAAAAACCGTCATCTATTCCTTAGCGATTCACCGCCAACCCCTATTCATGCCAGAATTACTAAACAAGATCATTCCTCCTGTCACTTCCCAAAAACTGTTAGGAACGCTAGAAAGCCTAAAATTGCGATCGCTCATTGAATGCAACTCTGATGGATTTACAGTGCAAAACGATCTGACAGAATATGTCACCAGTCAATTTGAATCATAGAGAACAGAGATTTCTATTTTTTGACAAAATATATAATTGAATGGCATGGTCGGAAATATGGCGCGTAATTAATTAGTCGCATTTCGGCATACTCATTGACCACATACCGCTATATCATGCGATTAAATTCTCATTTCATCTTACATAAATTTATGACATTGGCAATTTCCATCAACAATAGTCACCGTCTAGGACTAGAACCCCTCGATATGCCCCACCGTCTATTACTAGGTCCGGGTCCTTCTAACACCCATCCAGAGGTACTACAGGCGATGAATACCACACCCGTAGGGCATTTAGATCCGGCTTTTTTAACCCTGATGGATGAGATTCAATCTCTGTTACGCTACGTATGGCAAACGGAAAACCCCCATACTATCGCTGTCAGTGGCACGGGTACAGCAGCAATGGAAGCCTCTCTAGCTAATTCTGTAGAACCGGGTGATGTGGTATTAATTGGTGTAGCTGGTTATTTCGGTAATCGTTTGGTAGATATGGCGGGCAGATATGGCGCAGATGTAAGAACTATTACTAAGCCTTGGGGGCAAGTTTTCAATTTGGAGGAAATTAGCACCGCAGTAGCTACCCATAAACCAGCAATTTTAGCTTTAGTTCATGCAGAGACTTCCACCGGTGCTCGTCAACCTTTGGAAGGTGTGGGTGAGTTGTGTCGTCAGCATGGTACGTTATTATTAGTAGATACCGTGACTAGTTTAGGTGGTGTTCCCATCTTTTTGGATGAGTGGGGTGTTGATTTAGCTTATAGCTGTAGTCAAAAGGGTTTGGGTTGCTCTCCAGGTGCGTCACCATTTACTATGAGTGGGCGAGCAATGGAGAAGTTACACAAGCGGCAATCTCAGGTGGCAAACTGGTATTTAGATATGACATTGTTGGGGAAATATTGGGGTACTGACCGCACATATCACCATACTGCACCGATTAATTTATATTATGGTTTACGGGAAGCTCTGCGTTTAGTGGCAGAAGAAGGTTTAGCAAATTGCTGGCAACGTCATCAAAAGAACGTAGAATATCTTTGGGAAGGATTGGAAGATATGGGTTTAAAAATGCACGTTGAGAAGGAATACAGGCTACCAACTTTAACTACTGTCTGCATTCCTGAAGGCGTAAATGGTAAGTTGGTTGCACGCCAATTATTACTTGAGCATAATATTGAGATTGGTGGCGGTTTGGGTGAACTTGCTGGTAAAGTTTGGCGTGTGGGTTTAATGGGTTTTAATAGTCGTCCTGAAAGTGTGGATAAGTTAATAGCCGCCCTGGGAACCATGATATCTAACTAATTAGTGCGTTGGTATAGCAATTCCCTTGAGACTAGACATCTGGTGAAAATTAAATGTGCGGTTTCTAGAACCATTGTAGAGATTTGACCTGACTAGGTTTATCTCTCTACAATTTTTACCTCCAGATGTCTATTGTCAACTGTACTGCATTAACAGTAATTCCTCTTTGCGCTTCTGAGCGAAACAAAAACCGTGGTTCATTTACCCGAAAATCGCTGTATGTTACCAATGCTGACAAAAAATTAGTCAATTAAACAAAATCAGGATGCAAATTTTGATTTTTCGTGTTAAATGGTGAGTATTAACGAAATTTGTTAACTGAGGATGATATCTAAACAGGTGTCAATCTTAAATCTAGTGAGAAGTGAACATGAGTAATATTATTCTTGGTAAAAATTTTTTAGCCTTACCAGGTATTGCGGCTTTAGTAATTTTAGGTGGTGGGCATTCCGTAAATGCTCAAACAGTGTCTGAAAAAACACAATCATCTAATCAAGTAGCGCAAGCGGACATTGAAGCAGCTATACCCAATCAAAATCAAACTCCTGGTAGCTATATCGGTATTGGTACTAACATTGGTATAACAGGCGGCTCTTCAGCCTTGAGTGATGGTAATTTCAGCTTCATGAGTAAAATTCGTTTTACCAAATCTCTATCAGCTAGACCGTCAGTTATACTAGGAACAGATACAACATTTCTTGTTCCTATCACCTACGACTTTTCTGTTAAACCAGCAGATCCACTGACCACCCCTGTAACTATAGTTCCGTACATTGGAGTAGGTGCAGTCATTCAAACTGGTGATAAATCTGAAACTGCTGTTTTAGTCACTGGTGGTGTTGACATACCTCTCAATCAAAAATTTACCGCCACCGCCGCCATAAACACTGGATTTTTTGATACAGTTGATGTCGGTATTTTACTGGGAGTTGGTTATAACTTCAAAGGATTTTAGGAGATAGGTTGCTTTTTATTCATATTTAAACGAATTAAGCAATTTGCAAGGAAGTTTAACTTCCTTGCAATACTTTTATCAGAAAACGCCGTAATACCCCATCCCTCTACAGGGTGGGGATGTAAGGCGGGTAAAAATTAAACACCCTTCAAGCGATATTAAGCGCAGCTTAATCATGAGAGAGGGTAGTTTCATTTTTACCAATCTTAGAGGTTGGTGAATTTCCTAAAGAATGTTAGACTCAAAATAGGTCGGGATTGGGAATAGAAGATGATTGTTTTTGAATTTAAAGCCAAAGGCACAAAGCAGCAATATCAAAAAATTGATCAAGCTATACGGATAACCCAATTCATCCGTAATAAGTGCTTGCGCTTTTGGATGGACAATCAAAATGTTAAATATTACGACCTGAATAAACACACTGCGGTATTAGCTAATGAATTTGATTTTGCTGATAAATTAAACTCAATGGCTAGACAAGCAGCAGCAGAAAGAACTGCTTTTGCAATTAAGCGATTTTTTGATAATTGTAAAGCAAAAGTTCCAGGTAAGAAGGGTTATCCCAGATTTCAAAAAAATAACCGTTCAGTTGAATATAAAACAAGTGGATGGAAACTTTTAGATGACTGTAAGCACATTACTTTCATGGACAAATGTGGTATTGGTCAGTTAAAATTAATTGGAACTTGGGATTTACATTTTTACCAGATTAAGCAAATAAAGAGAGTTAGGATAGTTAAACGTTCTGACGGTTACTATATCCAGTTTTGTGTAGATGCAGAACGGAATATTGACATCAATGCCACAGGTAAAACTGTTGGTTTAGATGTTGGTCTTAACAGTTTCTACACTAATTCTCAAGGGGATAAAATTGATAATCCTAGGTATTTGCGGAAGTCAGAAAAGTCTTTAAAACGACTACAAAAAAGAGTTAGTCGTAAAAAGAAAGGTTCTAATAATCGCAAAAAAGCTATTAACCGTCTTGGTAGAAAACATTTGCAAGTATCACGTCAGCGTCAAGACTTTGCTATAAAGACAGCATTGTGCGTAGTTAAATCTAATGATTTAGTGGCGTTTGAAAAACTGCAAGTGAGAAACATGGTTAAGAATAGCAAATTAGCCAAATCAATTAGTGATGCTGGATGGTCATTGTTTACTCAATGGTTAGAATATTTTGGTAAAGTCTATGGTCGTGTAATTGTATCAGTTGCACCACAATATACTTCTCAAAATTGTTCTAATTGCGGAGAAATAGTTAGAAAATCCCTATCAGTTAGAACTCATGTTTGTAAATGTGGTTGTGTTCTCGACCGTGACCACAATGCTGCAATTAACATTCTCACTAAAGCACTAAGACAAAGTGGCTATGATTTAAGTACCGTCGGGCGGACGGAAACTAATAACGCTTGTGGAGAGATGACCCTCTACCCAGACTTGGTAACAAGTTTGGGTAAGGTTGCTCGTTGAAACAAGAATCCCCGTCCCTCTATAGGGCGGGGAGCGTCAAATACTCTATTTAGGACTTACCTTGTCAATTACCTTGATTTTGCCATCATCCCCCACAGTCCAAACATCGTAAGTACCAATGACATCACCGTTAGTATCAACATCTACATCACCGCTTGCGCCTTGATAGTTGATTTGTTTACCTTCTTTTAGAAGCTTTAGCCCTTGACAAACATCACTTACTGGTGTACCCTTACCAGCAGCTACTTCTCGCAATTTACTAGCAATAGCCACCCCGGTATTTTCCTTAGCGGCTTGGGCTGCTAATACCAATAAGGCCGCAGCGTCCCAGGCTTGAGGGGCGTATTCTCCTGGAGAAGTACCTTTTTTATCTTTCCAAAGTTTATTAAAATTTTCTAAACCTTTACCACTAGAACCGGGAACTGTACCAATTGCGCCAGATAAGATATATTTACCATCCTTACCTTTACCAACTTGATCAGGGAAACTATCGGATTTTACACCGTCTGTGAGTAAAATTTGTACACCTTTGGTAACACCCTGTTGATAAGCAGCTTTCAGGAATAAACTACCGGTTTCAGCATACAATACGGCTAAAACTGCATCTGGTTTACCTGCAAAAGCGGCAGATGCTTCTGTATCAAAGGTTTGAGCCTTGGGGTCGTAGCGAATAGGCTTATCTTTATTAACTACTGTACCACCTAATTTCTCAAAAGTTTGCACAAATGCTTTTTCAAAACCCACACCATAGTCATTATTAATGACCACAGTGGAAACTCGTTTAAAGCCTTTTTTCTTAGCGAGTTGGGCTAAAGCTAATGCTTGGTAGGTATCAGGGGGAGCAGTCCGCGCCCAAAAGCCTTTAAAGTCGCCTTTTTGAGCTTTGTCAGTAAATACGGGGCTAGTGCTACCAGGAGAAATCAGCATGACTTTATTAGGTACAGCTACAGAAAGCGCCGCAGTGGAAACACTACTCGCAAAAGAACCGACCACACCACCAACTTTATCTAAAGTTGCTAATTTAGTCATACCCGCAGCGCCCGCTTTAGGGTCAGTTTGGTCGTCTACTTCTACCAAACTGACTTTTTCACCATTGACACCTCCACAAGCGTTAACAGTTTCCACCAGTAAGGGAACAGAACCAACCATTTGTTGTCCAATAGAAGCCAAGTCACCAGTGGTGGGTAATAAACTACCAATTTTCAATCCTTTAGTATCACTGGTTGTAGTCTTAGCTGTTGGTGAAGCGGTACTAACTTCCGTAGACGGAGGTTTAGGACTTTCACAAGCGGCTAAAAAGAAACCACTGGCTATGGTAGCTATACTTAAAGCTAGAGAGACACGAATTTTCGACATAGTTAGTCACACTCCTCAGATATTTGGAAGACTTGATCTAGTTAAATTGATATCAAGTGCTTCAACCGCAAATAATAACATCCTGATGACTTACTTACCAGAAATCAATTTAAACTCTTATTTCTCCCTGTCCTGGAGTGGTTGGTTTTTCCATAATTCAAACACTAATTTTTTCGCCGGGGTGAGGACTGATCACCTTAGTTGTTAAATTGTTATTTTCTAATAAAGTCTGAAATTCTGTCGTATTTCCCCTAGCTTGGAGAAATTTTACCAATAGTCCCTCAAAGAAAATATCCCCTCCGGCTGCGGTAGGGAGGATAAATTGAGGCCTTACAGATTTTACCACATCTAAAGCGCTATTCATACCTTTGATAATCGGACCGAGTAGGGGTAAACTCAAATCAATGATAGGTGTAATTACCACGTCAATGGGTGCTATTTCTTGCAGTTGCGGGGAATGATAGCCATGGGGTTCATAATACAATGTAGAATTATTGACTAAATCTTTCAGCAGATAACCATTTTCTAATAAAGTAGGTCCAATGGGAGAACCCAGAACAGCTTTAATTTCTATTTGCTGATTTAAAATGAAGGTTTGGCCATGTTGAAGACTGATGATTTGTTGATAACCTAGTTTTTCTACCACTTTAGCCGCATTGGGAGAAGCAACAACAGGAATGTTTTTGTCAAGTTGCTTTAAAGTGGGTGGGTGTGCGTGATCTTCTAAACCCTGAGAAAGCAGAATTAAATTTATATTATCTGGTATTGACCGATCCTGAGAACGATAACCTTTGAATAACCAATCTAAATTGTTAAAGGTTAAAGTACCAATTAACCAGGGGTCAATTAGTATTCGCTGTTGACCAATTTCAATTAACCAACTATTGCTATCTAACCAAGTAAGGTTCATATTATACAAATCCTCAAATTTTAAATTGGACATTGGACATTGGAAATGATTTACTGTCCCGCTAACATCTGTAGAACTTTATCAAAGTTATCTAAATTACCAACCATGCGCCGAATTGGATGAGGCCAAACCTTAACCAAGGTAGGAGTAGCAGAAACTTGATCAATTTCGGCCTGTTCTGGATTAGTGAGAACATCAACTACTTTAAGAGTATAAGGATACCCTAAAGATCGTTCTAATGATTCGTGCAAGTTTTGTAAAATTTTTTCAGTGGTTATACTGTGTCCAGCAACAAACAAGCGTAAAACAAAACCTGGAGAACCTGGGATATTTTGGGGTGCAGGTTGTGTAGTCATAATTGGTTGCTGATACTGTGAGGGAGAATCAGTTAAATCTAGACGCACAATTAAATCATGATCTTGCCACAGTTGAGGAAATGCAGCACGATAAGTTGATAATACCAGGCGATCGCACAATCCATCTTGCCAGGCTGCTGATTGCCAGATTAAATCCCCATCCCCAAAAATCGCATTTAGCACAGCTTGATGACGCATGACTGCGGGATAGGCCTCCGCAAAGACTTGGACTTTTTGAGTCCGAGGATTTAACCAATGATCAATAGTTGCAGTATAACAAGGAACTAAAAAATGTGGCGGTTCTGGTAAATCCAGGATTTCCTGCAAAGCCGCACACAGATTTAAATGCCATCTTCCTTGTTTACTAGGATCAATACAATAAATTAAATCTCCTCCAGGTGTAAACAAAGCAATACCCTTGAATAACTGAGGCTGAGATAGTTTGTCTACATTCAACTTAGTCATTGGTTAGTGGTCAGTGGTCAGGTGTTTTTAGGGGTTTTTATGAGTTTATTCATCAGTATATCAGTATAATTGCAAATCACCAGGACAAAAAACAGGGAACGGAAAAATCTGTTAGATCAAGCCCACGAGACTTGTTTAATTCATCTGTTGATCAATTAGATAAATTATGAGAAACAATACGGTTTTATATAAGAAATATTAAGCATCTAGGCAATCCAAGGGCGGGGATCAGGTTCTGGTTCTCATCTACCGTTAGTCCATATTTCTAAAGGCATACAGCCAAACTTATTTCCTTTCCTGTGGGCATATCTGGCTTCTCATTCATAAGCACAAAAAATTAACTGTAAAGTTTAGTAAAGAAATGCTCATTTTGGTGCTAAGGTTTTATATACTAAATTTCACTGAAACAAAATCGGTTTATTCGCCTCCCAGCGATAAATAACTGAAATTTAAACTTGCTGTGTATTTAGGAGGAAAAGTCATGGTTTCTGCTCAAAGCTCTAATCTGGTTCAGACCCACTCCTTGTTAGTGATGAAAAGCTTTTTAATCTGGACATTTACATTGGCAGTGTGCTTGTTAGTCGTCGGTTTTCCACTGGTTGTATTGATGGCTACAATTGGATGTCTGTTGTCTATTGTGTTACAATCCGTAATGCCCGCTAGTGCAGTTTTAGTTGTGGCAGGTGGTTTAGTAATGCTTAATGTTATGGCAGTATTAATTGCTGCTGGAGTTCTCACAGCTAAGGGTATTCATCCTAAGCAGGTAAAATGGTTAAGCTGGCTACATGGTGAAGCTGAAAAAACCCAAACTACTGTTTATGCAGCTTGTCCTTTAACTTGTGAAATCAACCAATAGTGATCATTCGCTAAAACTTGACAAAAAGTACATCTGCCCGGTTCAGCCGGGTTTTTTAATTATGTATCAATAGCTTCTTAATTGTATGTGTTTGGGAGTATTGATACTCTCCTTACCTGACTTCGTTACTTCAATAACCAAATCAACCATATTCACAGGATAATTGATTTACGCCTGTCCATACCTGTATTTTTACGTTACTTTTTAAATATAAAACGTTGCTAATACACAACAGCGTAAATCAACCACCCATACCTCTGAGCAGGAATCTTTAAAATAACTAAAAAGCTTGATTAATCAGCTTTTTAACTACAATCCTGCTTCACGTGGACATACTTTGATCATTTCCAAGGGGAAGAGAACAGCAATTAACATCGTTTAAACAGACTTTACCCCATTGTAAAGCCCAGCGAACTAAGGCCACACGGTTATCAGTCTTAGTTTTAGTGAGAATATTGCTAATATGGTTATCAACTGTCCGTTTGCTAATTTCCAGCTTTGCTGCAATTTCTTGGTTAGTTAAGCCGGTGGCCACTAAGTCGATAATTTGCATTTCTCTGTCTGACAGACTAACATGGTTTCCAGACTCACTAGCAGCCATTACTTACTATTCCTCCCTTAGTATATGTACTCAAGTCTTATTCCTTATTCTAGAAGATTTTTGCGGAGGTAGATAGTTTTAAATGTTACTAATACTACTAATGTCAAAATTTTCTTTTGATTTTAGGTTTGTAGTCATATACACTACAGATAAAAAGTATTGATTTTAACTAGAATTAATTGAAAAGCTGTCAAACTAAATATATAAATTAAATATATAATGCCCCATAGAAAATCAAAAACGCAATGATTAATCCCCGTGTTCTATGTCTTGGTGAAGTCCTATTTGATTGTTTAGCTGATGAATTGGGACTTAAACTAGAGGAAGTGAAATCATGGACTCCCTACCCAGGAGGAGCGCCGGCAAATGTGGCTTGTGCTTTAGTGAAGTTGGGGACATCAGCCGGATTTATGGGCGCAGTGGGTGAGGATGAATCAGGGAATACACTGATAAAATTACTAGAAACGGTCGGCGTAAATACAACTGGTGTGCAACGTCATCCTACAGCACCAACGAGACAAGTATATGTAGTTAGGGATTTAACAGGCGATCGCACTTTTGCCGGTTTTGGTAAATATGATACTTCAGAATTTGCTGATACCCGCCTCCAATCTACAAAATTACCACCCGCGCTGTTTGATGAAGCTGACTTTTTGGTGCTAGGAACTCTAGAATTAGCCTATCCTGAAAGTGAGCAAGCTGTATTACGAGCTTTAGAATTGGCAGAACAATATGACCTAAAAATTATTCTTGATGTCAATTGGCGACCAGTATTTTGGCCAGATGAAAATACAGCCAAGACCAAAATTCAAGCTTTATTAGGGAGATTTGATTTTATCAAATTGACCAAGGAAGAAGCGCAATGGTTATTTAATACAATAGATCCTGGAGCAATTACTTATAGACTCAATTCTTTGGAGGGAGTTTTAGTGACAGATGGTGAAAATGGTTGCACCTATTGTTTAGGGGAGAATGAAGGTAAATTACCAGCTTTTTCCGTGCCTGTTGTAGATACCACTGGTGCGGGAGATGGGTTTTTGGCTGGGTTTATCCACCAATTGCATCAAGTTGGGATTCACAGACTCAAAGACGCGGAAACCGCTAGAAAAATTGTCACCTATGCCAGTGCTGTGGGAGCTTTAACTACTCTTAAACCAGGTGCGATCGCTTCTCAACCCACTGCTGCGGAAGTTGATGCTTTTGTGAGTTCTCATCAACTAGCCTAAAGCCTTTTTAATCTTTTCTACAATTACTTCCGGGGCTTGGGAAACATCAAAACAAATACAATTATCTGGCTCTTCAAGGTCATTAAACTGACTTTTGAGGAGCTTTTCAGTCATAAAGTGATTTTTCCGGGCTTTTAGCCGATTTTCAATGACATCAAAAGACCCCTTGAGGTAAACTAACTGAATGCGGCTATCAATTATCAGCATTTGACGATAACTGGTTTTGAGTGCAGAACAGGCCAAAACAACATTTTTGTTTTCTTGTAGCCAATTTTTGATAGCTGTTTGCAAATCTTCTAACCAAGATATTCTATCACCATCATTGAGGGCAATTCCTAACTGCATTTTTTCAATGTTTGCTAGTTTATGGAAGTTGTCAGCGTCTCTAAATTCCCAGTTGAGTAATTCAGCTAAAAGTTTACCAATTGTAGTTTTACCAGAACCAGAAACACCCATAATTAAAATTATTGAACTTAATTTGTTGATCAAATTAAACCTGCCATTTTTCTATTTCTGTAACTTCTTAGGACTTACGTAAGATGTGGCTGAACACCTTATTCTTGCGTAGGGGTAATTCATGAATTACCCCTACTTTCGGTTCTTTTTGCGTAAGTCCTGCTTCTAAACCCGTTGGCTGAGCCACTTGTTCTAGAGACATCCCATTTTGCCACAAATTCACCGCAATTTCTCTTAATTGAGATTCAGCTTTTTCTTCGGCTGTAGTTTCCAAAGCGCGAAGTTTAAAATTTTAAATCTTCAAATTTCATAATTTAATATAGCTATCACGTCTATATTTTTAGTTCTGCTAAACCTAAATAACGGATACCTGCTGGAGAAATATCAAACCGACATGGTAAAACTTCTAAACCTAGATTAATCGCTGCCCTTAATAATTTACCATATAGGGGATCTTTGCTGTCCCCAGGTGCAAATTCTAAACAATCATTCCGGTTAATAAAATATAGCATTACTGCCCGATTTTGGGGGAGAATTTCTATTAATTCCTGTAGATGTTTTTGTCCTCTGGTAGTTTCTGTGTCGGGAAATAAGGCTAAAGTTCCTTGAGACCAAGTTGTATTTTTCACCTCTAAATAAATCGGACGTTGTTGAGCATTTCCTGTTAAATAAAAATCAACTCGACTTTTGCGATCTTTTCCATAGACAACTTCACTTTTAACTTGTTCATATTCAGTTAATTCTGAGAATAAATGTTTCTCTAAAGCTAATTTGATGACACGGTTAGGTAAGGCTGTATTTACACCCACCCAAGTTGTTGCATGATCATTGACTTCTATTAGTTCTAAAGTATATGCTAGTTTTCGTTGAGGATTATCACTTTTAGAAACTTGTACAGCACTACCAATAGTAGAAACTCCTGTCATTGGTCCTGTATTTGGACAATGTGCTGTGATCAATTCTCCAGAATTTAATTGAATATCAGCAAAAAACCGCTTGTAGCGTTTGAGTAAAGTACCAGCATATAGAGTTGGGTAGTTATAAAGCCAATCTGTCATGATCATCAATTAGGTAGAACATTTACTCATATTAACTCAAAATCATTCCCAGTCTTGCTGACTAGAGGAGATTAGGAAAATAGGAATAAACCCAATACGCAAAATCATAAAATCTATATGTTTATCCATCACTAAGGGACAACTAAGCCACAAAGTCTAATTTTAATCATAAATAATTCGTTTTTGTAGTCAAATTTACGATATTTTTATCAAATTTGAATATAATGGACATTATAAACCTACCATTTTTGTCCAAATGGTAGCATTTACCAATACAAGGAGAAATATTCTATGCGAAAAGTCTCACTTGATAGGGAATTAGAATATGCTTTTCTGTTTACCCTTAGAAAAGTAAACTCCATTAATACCATAGGTTTTCAGCCATTTTTTGATAATTTACCAATTGATCCTTATATTAAGGGGAAATATCGCTCACGCAGGTTATCCAGGTTTCTAGTTTCTAGAGATAAGTTGCTCAAACTTCCACACGGATATCTATTACAAACTAGAGAACATAATCCTTTATTGGGAGGGATAAAAAGGGAGTTTTCAGAATTGGATAATGCACTCATAGAACTGGATATGTTTAAGCATCTGATTTTCGCATTCTGTGATTCTTGTAAACTAAATATAGAAGCAGAAATTGATGTTCATCAAATTAGAACTACCTGTTCACCAAATAATTTAGGAAATCCTGCTCCTGAAGGTATCCACAGAGATGGTAGTGATTTTATTGGTATTTTTTCCGCAGGAAGAGATAATATTGAAGGTGGAGAAACTCATTTATATGCTGCGAAAAAGGAAAAGCCAGTTTTTAACAAAGTTTTGCAACCTGGAGAAATAATTTTAGTCAATGAACATCAATTTTTTCATTTTACTACTCCCATAAGACCCCAGAATCCTGGGTTAGGAACTAGGGATGTATTTGTGATCAATTATCCTAGTTTAATCTCTGATTTTTAGGAAATATAAATGTTCTAGAGAGATTCATATCCCCGATTTCTTCAAGAAGTCGGGTATCTGGTTGAATTGGTGTATAATTAAATTAAGAAATTCTTGATTTTTTTCCATTACCAATTATGAATAACGAATTTTACAATCGGGGATTAGAAAAAGCCCAACAAAAAGATTATACTGGTGCTATAGCAGATTTTAACTTGGCTATTCAGGAAAATCCTAAATTTACCAAAGCATATATCCAACGGGGTTTAGCATATTATGATTCAGGAGAAATTTTGCCAGCTGTTTATGATTATACCACAGCTATAAAGCTGGATGAATCTATTCCAGAAGTTTTTTACTGTCGAGCTTTGGCTAGATTAACATTAAAAAATTTTCCTGGTGCTTTAGATGATTTAGACAGCGCAATTCGTCTTAATTCTAATTATGCTGCTGCTTATGATTTACGGGGAATAGTAAGACGAAAACAAGGGGATATTCAAGATGCAATTAATAATTTTAAAAAAGCAGCTAAATTATATTTAGAACAAAAAAACAAAGAAAGATGTCAAGCCTGTTTGCAGAAAATTCAACAGTTACAACCACCTGAAAAAACGCAAATAACTAAATCTACACCTCTATCTATTATCTCTAAAAATCAATATTTTCATCAATTATTAGCAAAAGCAGAAAATGGAGAAACACAAGAAGCAATTGCTGATTTAAATTGGGTATTAAAAACTGATCCAAATGATGGAAAAGCTTATTGTTTTCGGGGAGTAATCCAGTGTAAAATTGGTAATTATCAAGACGCTATAGCCGACTTTAATTATGCAATAAAACTAAATTTTCAAGACGCAATTGTTTATAGAAATCGCGGAAAAGCACGTTTCCAAATTGGTGATTATCAAGGTGCATTATCTGACTTAAACCAAGCATTGAAAATGCAGCCACAAGATCCTTTAGTTTATGTTGCTAAAGGTAATATTTATCGGACTATGGGTGATTATCTCCACGCAATTCAAGATTATAGTCAAGCATTGGAAATTCATCCTGATCATGCTCCAGCATAC
This sequence comes from Anabaena sp. FACHB-1391, assembly GCF_014696755.1. Classification (NCBI taxonomy): domain Bacteria; kingdom Bacillati; phylum Cyanobacteriota; class Cyanophyceae; order Nostocales; family Nostocaceae; genus Anabaena; species Anabaena sp. FACHB-1391. The sequence goes on from NZ_JACJQS010000017.1 coordinate 36,971, forward strand.
TATAATCGCGGTCTGGCCTATACATTGTTAGAAGAAATGCAAAATGCTGTATCCGATTATCAAAAAGCAGCTAGTATTTATTGTGAACAAGAAGACTGGGAAAATTACCAAGAAGTATTAAATAATTTACAAAAAATCCAAACATCTAGTCCCGAAATCAAAAATCAGAAATATGAAGTTTTACGTCAGCGACTTTTGCGTTTAGTGGGGGGACACTGGGAAATAGCAGAACGCTTAATTCAACAACAAGAATATCATGAGCCGGGAATGTCAGATGATTGGTATTTACAAAGAGTAATTGAGCAGTTGGAGAAAGAACGCAACTGATAATTAATTCAATATTCTCGATTTATTCAAAAAATCGGGAATCTATATTTTTATATCAATTTAGTTAATTTATTTACAGCATAAATAAAGATTTGATGAAACCTGGTCATTAGGTATAGCGGTTTATCATAATTGCTCGTACAATTTATTTTTATAAATCCACATTTTGATTTAAAGGAAGTAAGATAACCGAAAAAGATATAAATTATCATCTAAAATTTCCATTAATACCATCATAGGTTTTAGATTTAAAATCTTCAATGATTGAATCTAAAATCAGCTTAAAAAGCCAGAACTTTACCATAAATCAAGTAGGATATATACCAATGACTAATATTTATCAGACAATTCCTAGTGCAATTTTTCAGCAAAAGTTTGTTTGTAATCGTTTAATTGCAAAACCGGAAGGTTTTATAGATTTTCCTAAGTCAGAGATTGAGCAATCTATTCCTCAACGATTTGAACAACAAGTTAATAAATATCCTCATGCTATTGCTATCAAAACCAATAATCAAATCCTGACCTACAGACAATTAAATGAAAATGCTAATCGGTTAGCAAATACAATTCTCTCCCAAAGAGGAGAACAACCAGAAGTAATTGTCTTATTGCTAGAAAAAGGTGCAGATTTCATTACAAGTATTCTGGGAGTTTTAAAAACAGGTAAAATCTTTGTTCCTTTAGATCCCACATTTCCCGTTGATAGACTTACTTATATTATTGAAGATTCCCAATCCGTTGCATTCATTACTAATAATTTGAATTGGGATTTAGCCAGGAAATTAGCTAATAATTGTCAATTATTTAATATAGATAATATTAAAGACAATATTAATAGCAATAATTCTGAGAAAAATCCTCTGATTAAAATATCACCAGAAACACTAGCTTATATAATTTACACTAGTGGTTCAACCGGTAAACCTAAAGGAGTAGTGCATAGTCATCGAAATTCTTTACATTACTGCATGAATGATACAAAAACCTTATTAATTAGCCATCAAGATCGTGTAGTTTTCCTCTATTCCTGTAGTGCATTGGGAGGAATATTATGTATTTTCTACACTTTACTTAATGGTGCTAGTCTCTATCCTTTTAATGTCAAAGAGCAGGGATTAACTAATTTAGTAAAATGGCTAATTACATCAGAAATTACTATTTATCATTCCTTTACAACCCTATTTAGACATTTTGTAGAGATCCTGACAGATACAGAACAATTTCCTAAAATTCGTCTAGTTAAATTAGGTGGTGAAGCTACCTTAATTAGAGATGTAGAAAACTACAAAAAGTATTTTTCTGCAAATTGTATTTTATATGCCAGTTTAGGTGCAACAGAAGCAGGAACTTTTTGTAATTTCATAGTTGATAAAAACACGAAAATTGCAAATAGTACCATACCTATGGGCTACCCAGTTCAAGATATGGAAGTTGTCATTTTAGATGAAAATGGCCTAGAAGTTAAAAATGGTAATACTGGAGAAATTGCTCTAAAAAGTGAATATTTAGCTCTGGGTTATTGGCAAAAACCAGAATTAACCCAAACTGTCTTTTTACCAGATATTCAAAATAGTAAAGAAAGAATTTACCGCACTGGTGATTTAGGCTGTATTCAATCTGATGGTTGTTTAGTTCATAAAGGTAGAAAAGATTTTCAGGTAAAAATTAGAGGTTTCCGTATTGAAGTTGCAGAAATTGAAATGGAATTGCTGAAAATTCCTCATCTTCAAGAAGCAGTGGTCGTAGCTACAGAAGATATCCCAGAAAATAAACGTCTCATAGCCTATATTGTTGCCAAAAAACAACCAGCACCTACTACTAAAGAAATCCGACAACATTTACAAAATAAACTACCCGAATATATGCTTCCTAGTGCCTTTATTTTTTTAGATACTTTGCCATTAACACCCAATGGTAAACTAGATAGAAAGGGACTAGCCGCATTTAATTTAATTAAACCCGAAGGGACTGAAAACTTTGTTAAGCCCCAAAATGATATAGAAAGTCAGTTAATCAAAGTTTGGGGAGATTTATTAGGTGTTCAACCCATTGGTGTTCAAGATGATTTTTTTGAATTGGGGGGAAATTCCTTATTAGCAGTGCGATTATTTGCTGATATAGAACATAGATTTGCTAAAAAATTGCCCCTAGCAGCTTTGTTTCCGTCAGCTACAATAGCAGCAATAGCCCAAATTATTCACCAAGAAACAGTTTTAGAAAACACTCCCAAAGCCAATTATTCATCCTTAGTGAAAATTCAACCCCACGGGACAAAACCACCCATATTTATGATTCATCCTTTAGGGGGAGAAGTGTTATGTTATCGCAATTTAGCCAGACATTTAGGATTAGAACAACCCTTGTATGGACTCCAACCACAAAAACCAGATCAAAAACGGTTTCCTGTAGTTCGGGTTGAAAACATGGCCTCCCAATATCTTCAAGAAATTCAGACTCTTCAACCTCAAGGACCTTACTTTTTGGGAGGATATTCTTTTGGAGGTATTATTGCTTATGAAATAGCTCAACAACTCCACCGTCAAGGTCAAAAAGTTGCATTTTTAGCTATGTTAGATACCTGTCGTCCCGGTTATAAGCGACGGTTATCATTCCTAAAACGAATTTATTTACATCTTAATTATATCAGACAACGCAGATCTAACTATATTTCTCACAAGGCTAAAAGTTTCTACAAACACACTAAGTTTTATATGAAACAAATTTTTCAACATTACTTACGACTTGTTACTCAGATATTTAATCCCCGGACACCTAAAATAAATAACTATTTACACAGGGATGATATTTATACTCAAGCTATGAATACATATACCTTTCAACCTTATTCAGGTAAAGTAACTCTCTTTCGCACAAAAGATGAAAATCGGACGGATGCTATAGGTATGGAATATGACTCAAAATTTGGTTGGGATGAAATAATAATTGGTGATTTAGATGTTAAATATATTCCCGGATCTCATCTTTCCCTTCTTGATGAACCTAATGTCAGGGTATTGGCCAAACAAATGAAAATCTGTTTGCACAAAGCCCAGAATCTAGAGTAGAATTTTACTCAAAATTGGATGACAAAGAAAATATTGTCTAGGTTTTTGTTACAATTAATTAAGTTTTTACAGCAAAATACCACTATGGCTTTATACGCAGAATTGCATCGGCATCTAGGTGGTTCAGTTGTACCTCGTGTCCTCTGGCGATATTTTCAGCGTCACAATACTGAGTTAATTTCTCCCTTTGCTGAATATCCAGAATTTGAAGATTTTTACACCCGTCCCCGTAATACATTGGATGAGTATCTAGAACTACATACTTTGGTAGAAAGTGTCCAAACGGTGGAAACCTTACCCTACTTTATTTACCGCTTATTGCGCGGTGCTTATATTTTTGAGAATTTGGCTTATTTGGAATTACGTTATACCCCATATTTACGAACTCCTGAACATTTGAGTCAAAATCAGAGAATTGATAAAATGGCGGAAATTGTGGATATTGTCGGTAAATCTAGTCATATCCCCGAATATCCCATTATTACCCGTCAAATCCTCTGTATGCACTCCCGTTTACCTTTCGAGGTAAATCAGGCCATTATTGATTTAGCAGCGCGAAATAGGGAATATGTTTGCGGCATAGACGTGGCAGGAGGCGATCGCTATTATGCTGAAAGGATGGCAGAATGGATACATTTATATAATTATGCCCATTCATTAAATATTAACACCACAGGGCATCTTTATGAAACTCAAGATGGTTGTTATCCAGAATTGCTACCCTATTTAATGCGAATTGGTCATGGTATTCAAATTCCTCTTTTGTATCCTGAATTACTTCCAGAAATTGCTAAAAGAGGACAATGTTTAGAAGTTTGTCCCACAACTTATTTAAAAACAGGCACTTTGCAGGATATTCGTCAGCTAAAATTAGTCTTTGACCGATGTTTTGCAGCAGAAGTTGATATCGCCATTTGTACGGATAATGCCGGGCTGCATAATATGCGTCTACCCTTTGAATATGAAAATCTTTTGACTTACGACATTATTAATTTTCAACAGTTACAAGCTTGTCAAAATGCAGCCTTTCGTCATGCTTTTGCGTGGCCTCATAGTCAACATCCAGCATCTTTGTTAACTGAGATGTTAAAGTAGATATTACCTTGCTCAATTGTCAATTCACCAGTAACAGTTGTTTAATAGCAGGGATAATTAATTTTTTGGCGTTACATAATGCAGGTATGAGTTATGTTTCCCGTAAAGGCGCAAAGTTTGATCTCTTGAATTTTCTTTTAAGTTTAAAGGGTGACTTGAAAAGTATTTTTATTAACCACAAAAGCCTCAAACCCTAACCGGGTTTTCAGGTCTCTCCCATAATCAAAGTTTTTCCCATTCTGTTTTTACTCAGCCTGTTGAGTGGAAGCCACCTCCCGACTCCCGACCCCTTTTTTATTTTCATCACTTGTGTTATTACAGATAAAAATGACTCAAGTTGTATAATTAACCCGTCTGCTCAATCAAACAACTATTTTGAGTATTGGCGAGTAGTCCATTTATTTTAGCTTAATTAGGGATGTATGTGGCAACAACAAAAAAAAGATAGTGTAATTATCAATCTGGCTTTATTAATGTCCATAACTACCAGCCCCATGGTAGCAAGTTTCTTAATTTCCGCACCAGTCCAAGCAGAATCCCAGACTCATACTCCGGCCTTTTCCCTGCCGCAAACGGTAGAAAATGGCACAATAGTTAAAATTGACGGTTCGGCTAACTTTCTCACCCTTAACCAAACCTTAAAAGAAAACTTTGAAAAACAGTTTTCGGGAACTCAGGTAGAAGTTGCTATCAATGGCAATGAAGAGGCATTAAAAGCGATTTTAGATGGTAAAGTTGATCTCGCAGCCCTTGGTCGCCGACTCACCCCAGAAGAAAAAGCACAAGGTTTACAACAAATACTGGTGCGTCGGGAAAAAATCGCTATCATTGTTAGCAACCATAATCCCTTTCAAGGTGGCTTAACTACTGAACAGTTGGCGAAAATTTTCCGAGGGGAAATTACAGACTGGTCACAAGTGGGGAATGCTCAAGGTAAAATTAGATTGATAGATCATCCCGACCATAGTGATACTCGTGCTTCCTTGAGCGAATATCCAGCATTTAAATCCGGCCAATTTGCTAACGGAAATGCTGTACAAATGCTAGACGATAATACAGCCAATATAATTAAAGAATTAGGTGATGATGGCATTAGCTATGTTTTAGCAAATCAGGTTTCTAAATTGCCTGCGGTGCGAGTCTTGAAAATACAGGACTTCTCACCAGACACTGTGGAATATCCTTTTTACCAGCCTTTTGTCTACGTTTATCAACAAAATCCCAGTCCAAAAGTTAAGGATTTTCTCGGATTTATTTTAGCTAAACCCGGACAGGAATCTATAAAAGCTGCTAGACAAGCAGAAGCACTTGCTATTATGTCGAGTCAATTACAAACTGTTACCACTCCTACCCTAACCTCGACAGAAATCTCAACAGCAACCCCAACAGCAACTTCTACAATTGATCAAAATCCATCTTTATCACCTATTCCCACAAGCCCCGCTACAGAGCAACCTATAGAAACTGGGGGTGAAATACAGTTGGTAAATCCCTTTAGTGACCCTTCAATGCTCACTAAAAATATCGGGTTTTTGCTGCTATTACCCTTATTTTTGATTGTTGGTTTAATTAGTTGTTTACCTTTGTTGTGGGGAAGAAAAAAGCGATCGCTAAATGCAACAACTGAATCAAATTCAAATATATTAGATTCAGAAGATTTAGAGGATGACTACCTCTTTCAAGAAGCAACCAAGGAAACCCTAGACGCAGCTATCCCACCAACTACAACTAACAATCATAATGGACTCAACGGTAATCACTCTCAAGAGGACATTTTTCCACAAGCAACAGCAGCAAATAATCTAGCTCTCACCCAGACAATTTCCCCAAAGGATCAGATAAAGGAAATTAATGAACTTGATTTAGACTATAATGGCACAATGTGGGATACAGAAGCTCCTGTGATTGTCGTCAATAATCATTATCCACCAATCCCAAGTATTCATCACGATCTAATTGACTCAGACATACCCATAGATGAATTTACCAATTCTCTACTAGAAACATCCGAACCACTAACATCAACATCATCTGATCAAAAGACCATATCTTTATCAGAATTGCTCAATAGACCTCCTGCTCCAATTAGAGAAGATAAATATATCTCTTTATCAGAATTACTCGGTATATCCTTTCCACCAAATCACCAATCACCACCCGATCAAAATTTATTATCCGATTTACCATTAAATCTGGAAGAGGCTTTAAATTCGATCACCAATGACATTGAACCCAATATACCTGAGATAGCAGAAGAAATATTACCGACTCCATTCCCTTCTACAACCACAGATGAAAACATCGCAATGGAGTTAGATGCAGAAATAGCAGCTTGGACTACTATTAACCAAATCAATGCTGATGAAAATACCAGAATTATCTTCACACCCCGCACTCCCAAATGGGCTTATGTATCTTGGTATATTTCTGATAGCGATAAGTTGAAACAAGCCATAAATCATCAAAAGATGTTAAAGAATCAAGGATTTATGACTTTGGCTGTACGTCTCTATGATGTTACTAACCTTGACCTTAGCTATCAGTTTCCTGAATTGGTGCAACAATACGAATGTGAAACCGCAATTCATGATTGTTATATACCTATTCCCAAAGGTGAACGTGATTACATGACAGAAATTGGTTATTTAATTAATGATCATCAGTGGTTATGTCTGGCTCGTTCTGGTACAGTTCACGTCTTCAGTAGTCCTAGTACAGATTTCTGGTTTGTCGTTGATACCGAATTAGTGATTTATGGTGCAACAAAACAAGATGCAATTGTCACTATTGATGGTCAAAATGTCAAACTCAATGCTGATGGTACATTTAAGGTATCTCTTCCTTTTGTGGATAATTTGGTTGATTATCAAATGACTGCTACTTCTGCTAATGAAGAAAATACTAAAACTATTTACCAAAAGTTTTTTCAGGAACAGAAAGAGAATTAATGGCAATATTACCTATTTATAGCTGTAGCCATCAAGATTAAGACATAAACCATAATGACCAGACTTGATAGTAAAGACTGCCCAGCAAAAGTGGTGGAAGCAGCGTCCTAATTAACCTAGCTACAGCTATAGCCAAAAAATTAGTTAAAAAACCACCCCTCAGCACTCTAGGGGTGGGTAACTCATCAATTACATAAATTATGGATTTGGGACAGTATCAAATTAGAACATACCCATACCACCCATACCACCCATACCACCCATACCGCCCATACCACCCATACCGCCCATACCGCCCATACCACCCATACCGCCCATACCGGCATCAGGGGCAGCGGCTTGTTTCTCAGGTTTTTCGGCGATAATAGCTTCAGTGGTGAGTACCATACCGGCAATAGAAGCGGCATTTTGTAAAGCAGAACGAACCACTTTGGCAGGATCAATGATACCAGCAGCAATTAAGTCTTCAAATTCCCCAGTCGCTGCGTTATAGCCGATATTTAAGTCAGTTTCCCGGACTCTGGCCACAATTACAGAACCTTCTACTCCGGCATTGTCTGCAATTTGTCGCAGGGGTGCTTCTAAGGCTTTTTGGACGATATCAGCGCCAATTCTTTCTTCAGGGGAGAGTTTGGCTTTAATTTCATCTACCTTACTAGATAGATGAATCAATGTTGTACCACCACCGGGAACAATACCTTCTTCTACAGCTGCTTTAGTGGCATTAAGTGCGTCCTCAATTCGTAGTTTTCTGTCCTTGAGTTCGGTTTCTGTGGCTGCACCAACTTTAATCACAGCAATACCACCAGCTAACTTAGCAATGCGTTCTTGCAGTTTTTCGGTATCATAATCGGAATCAGTTTCTGCCAACTGTTTCCGAATTTGAGCAATTCGTTTTTGGATTTCTGGTTTAACAGTGCTACCAGCGACAATTGTAGTGTTTTCTTTGTCAATGTTGATTTTTACAGCAGTTCCCAACATTTCCAAGGTAGCGGTGTCTAAGCTTAAACCAATTTCCTCAGAAATTAATTGCCCATCGGTGAGAATAGCAATATCTTCTAGCATAGCCTTACGGCGATCGCCAAAACCAGGAGCTTTAATGGCAGCTACAGCCAACACACCACGAGATTTATTCACAACCAGAGTTGCTAAAGCATCACCGTCTACATCTTCAGCAATAATTAGTAAAGGTTGACCTGAACGGGCAACTTTTTCCAATATAGGTACTAAATCTTGGATGCTGCTGATTTTTTTATCGGTAATCAGGATGCGAGCATTTTCAAATTCTACTGTCATCCGTTCGTTATTGGTGATGAAGTAGGGAGAAATATAACCTCTATCAATCTGCATTCCTTCAACTACTTCTAATTCAGTAGTGAGAGATTTAGATTCTTCCACGGTAATGACACCATCTTTTGTCACCTTTTCCATGGCCAATGCCAGCATATTGCCAACTTCAGCATCATTTCCAGCGGAAACTGTGGCAACTTGAGCAATAGCACTTCCTTCTACTGGTCTAGAAATTTTGGCAATTTCTGCTACCAGTCCCTCAACGGTTTTATCAATACCCCGTTTCAAACTCATGGGATTTGTTCCCGCTGCAACATTCTTTAAACCTTCCTTAATCAAGGCTTGTGCTATAACTGTGGCAGTGGTAGTGCCATCGCCAGCTATATCTTTAGTTTTCGATGCTACTTCCTGAATCAATCTAGCACCAGTATTTTCTAAAGGATCTTCTAATTCAATTTCTTTGGCAACAGTAATACCATCGTTAACAATTTGGGGAATACCAAATTTTTTTTCCAATAGAACGTTCCGTCCTTTTGGACCCAAAGTGATCTTCACCGCATCTGCTAGGGTGTTAATACCCTTTTCTAAAGCACGCCGTGATTCTTCATTAAATGCAATAACCTTGGCCATGTTTTATTTCTCTATATACTTCCATTAGACAATTTAGCACTCACTGACCAAGAGTGCTAATCCCTTTGCACAATTTATTTTATTTCACAATTTAGATGCACAATCAAAATCCCAAAATACATTACCATTAGCAGTTGATACTAATATTTAACTATAAAACCCATGATTGTCTTGGGAGCAGATGAATCTAGAAAACTTCCTTATATCCCTTGGCATTGCTAAACCTAGCGGCTCCGGCTGGTTAGCTGTAGTGTTTACATTTCTATTAGCTTCAGGTGTCACCTGGTTTTTAATTCCCACAATTCGCAAATTTGCCTTAGAGGTAGGTTGGGCAGACCAACCCAATGCCCGACGACTGAATCAAGAACCTTTACCTAATGCCGGCGGTTTGGCAATTTATGCGGGTGTAATTGCGGCTTTGGTCTTAGCTAGTCTCTTGCGGCCAATTGAAATCCAGGGCGTTTTGGCTCAAGTCTTAACCATTCTCCTGGGAGGTTCAATTTTAGTTCTGGTTGGCTTTATTGATGACCAATTTGGTTTACCTGCCTCTGTGCGGTTATGGGCTCAGGTGACGACAGCACTTTTGTTAGTTGGTAACGGGATCAGTATTAAAGTTATCTTTGGTACACCAGTTGATTCTCTCTTATCTATGGCCTTAACGGTACTGTGGGTAGTAGGAATCACTAATGCCATTAACCTCATGGACGGTATGGATGGTTTAGCTGGTGGTATCAGTTTTATTACTGCTATTAGTTTATTAGGAGTTTCTGCCCAATTTGATAATCGTGCGGCTGCTACTTTAGTTTTAGCGGCTTTGGGAGGGGCCGCATTGGGTTTTTTACGCCATAATTTTCACCCCTCACACATCATTATGGGTGATGCTGGAGCATACTTTTTTGGTTATGTTTTAGCAGCAACCAGCATTTTAGGTAAACTTCAACAAAATACTGTTTATGCCCTCATACCTACAGTTTTATTTCTGTTGTTGCCAGTTATTGACACTACTCAAGTGTTTATACGCCGGATCATGGCCGGAAAAAACCCTTTGAGTACACCTGGTAAAGACCATCTGCACCACCGTTTGTTGGCTTGGGGACTATCCCAACGCAATGCGGCTTTTATCTTATGGTCCATTACTTTGGGTTGTAATTTACTGGCTATGAAAATCCAGGGTATGAGTTTATCTGTAATCCTGGCTACTGCTGCTGGTATTATCTTGCTGTTAGGCTTTACTGTTTGGCAAAGAATACTGAATAATCGCTAAAAATGATTATAGGCATAGATCCCTGACTTCTTTGAAAAGTCGGAGATCTGGGTATGAGCGTATTATCAAACTACATCACCATGCCACCGTCAACATTAAATACTTGTCCAGTGATGTAGGCTGCTGCGGGATCAGATGCTAAAAATCTTACCATGCCGGCAATTTCTTCCGGTTGACCAAAACGCCCCAAGGGAATATATTGTAAAATTCCTTCGGCTTTAATATCGCTGGTCATGTCAGTGATAATAAAACCCGGAGCAACGGCATTTACAGTAATTCCACGGGAAGAAAGTTCTTTGGCTACGGTTTTGGTAAAACCAATCACACCCGCTTTGGCGGCACTGTAATTGGCTTGTCCAGGATTGCCCATTTGTCCAGCTACGGAAGCAATATTAATAATCCGCCCTGAACGTTGTTTAAGCATAATTTTACTGACTGCTTTTGTACATAAAAATACGCCAGTTAAATTAATGTCTATCACTGCTTGCCATTCTTCTAATTTCATTCTTAGCAGCAGGGTATCACGAGTAATTCCGGCGTTATTAACTAGGATATCCACTCGCTGGAACTTTTCTAAGGTGGTTTTAATCAGTGTATCTACTTGATTTTCTTGAGACACATCTCCTTGAATAGCAACTGCTTCACCTCCGGCTGTGGTAATTTCTGCTACTACTTGATCTGCAGCTGTGCTAGAACTAGTGTAGTTAACAACTACTTTTGCACCTTCAAAGGCTAATTGTAAAGCGATCGCTCTGCCAATCCCTCGTGATGCACCAGTGACAATTGCTACCTGATCTTTTAATAAACTCATCTCATTTTCCTCAATCTTTGGAGATATCGCGCTCATTATTTTATGGTAATTTGGTGAGGAGATCAGATATTTTCTGAATCCATTATGTTTCATCGCATCTGATAAAACAGACTCAAAATCTTTTCATTCACAAATTTTAATAACAACACGGCAAATATTTATGATATAAGTAAAGTACGGTATTCCTACTTAAAAACCGTAGATTATTTGCAGAGGTGTAGCACCAGTGGGTATAGTAGTAGAAAACGTTTCTAAACAATTTGGTAGTTTCCAGGCCGTTGCACAGGTAAATCTGGAAATTCAAAGTGGTTCTCTTGTGGCTTTATTAGGTCCATCTGGATCTGGTAAATCTACTTTATTACGGTTAATCTCTGGTTTAGAAATGCCAGATACAGGTAAAATTATTCTGACAGGGAAAGATGCTACTTATCAAAGTGTGCAAGAACGAAATATTGGCTTTGTCTTTCAACATTATGCTCTATTTAAACATTTAACTGTTCGTAAAAATATCGCTTTTGGTTTGGAAATTCGCAAAGCTCCGCAAAAGAAAATTCAAGGTAAAGTAGAACAACTACTAGAATTGGTGCAATTAAGCGGGTTAGGCGATCGCTATCCTTCGCAATTGTCTGGGGGACAAAGACAACGGGTAGCATTAGCTAGAGCATTAGCGGTAGAACCCAATGTACTATTATTAGATGAACCTTTTGGCGCACTTGATGCTAAAGTCCGTAAAGACTTACGAGCTTGGTTGCGTCGTCTGCATGATGAGGTTCATGTTACCACAGTTTTTGTTACTCATGATCAGGAAGAAGCAATGGAGGTTGCTGATGAAATTGTAGTTATGAATAAAGGTAAAGTTGAACAGGTAGGAACACCAGCACAGATTTATGATCATCCTGCATCAGCATTTGTCATGAGTTTTATCGGTCCTGTGAATATATTACCTAGTTCTGCTAAAATTTTCCAAAGTAGTGGATTTGAGTCAACACATCCAGAAACATTTTTGCGTCCTCAAGATATCATCATTGAAACAGTTGCTAATGGGACCACAGTACCAGCTATAGTTAGCAGAATCATTCATTTAGGTTGGGAAATTCAAGTAGAATTAACCTTAGATGATGGACAAATGATGACAGCCCATTTAACACGGGAACGGTTTGATGAATTAAAGTTAGAACCACAAGAAAAAGTTTATGTCAAGCCTAAAGAGGCTAAATCTTTTCCCCTTTATTATTCAATATAAAAAGAGAGAATGTAAAGCCAAAGATTAGTAATGTAAGGCAAGCAAATAGTAATGTAAAGCCAACGATCAGTAATGGATCATAAATAATTGACAATTGACAACTGTAAATTATCAATTATCAACTATCAATTAGTAATTAGATGAGAGATTTTGCCTTTTCAGACTCTTTTCCTAAACCAACCAACTGAGTGCTAAGTTCCCACATTCGTTTGCCTTTTTCGTCATCTCGTGCTTGGGGAGAAACTTTCTGTACAAAAGATGTTCTATCCTTCTTTTGACGATTTCCCCAACTCCAATAAATACCAGATTGCTTGTATTCAGGGTCAGCTACTACCATAGCAACACGTTCTCCTGATAATTCCTCAGAGACAAATCCCCCAGTAATATATTTTTGGAACAGAGGGAAAAGTTTTTGAAACTGAGGGTAATGATTACGGAATAAAGCCGTTGTGGCTACACAACCAGGATAGAGAGAACTGAAAGTAATACCAGTTTTTTCATGAAAACGGTTATGTAGTTCGCGCATAGTTAGCACATTGCATACCTTACTATCTTTGTAAGCCTTGACTGGTTCAAACTTCTTACCGTTAATCATTGTAATTGGGTCTTGGAAACCTGCTGCAAAACCCTCAAAATTACCCAAATCTGGACGAGGGGGAATTTTGCCACCCAATTCATCTGGGTTATGGGTAACAGTTCCTAGAATTACTAATCTTTTATCAGTGGCAGATGACTTTTGCAAATCTGGTAACATGAGATTACACAGTAGGAAATGTCCCAGGTGATTTGTAGTGACAGTTAATTCATATCCTTCGGGAGAAAATAAAGGCTCTTTGATTAAAGGCATATAAATAGCAGCATTGCAAACTAAAGCCTCTAAACTTCTACCAGTAGCCCTAAAATTGTTGACAAATTGTCGAACGCTTTCTAAAGAGCCTAAATCAATGTGCATGAGTGTGTAGCTATTTGCAGGTATTTCCACGCTTTTAGCAGCTTTTTCGGCTTTGATTAAATCACGACAAGCCATAATAACGTGCCATTGTCCTCTATTAGCGAGAGCCTTTGCTGCTTGTAAACCTACTCCTGAAGAAGCACCTGTAATGATTACGGTTGACTGACGATTTTGTTCCATTTGTTTATATTGCTTCGATGATTGTTGAGTTTAAAAAAACAGTGTATATGATCTTGATGATCTCATACTTTTGAAATTTCTATGGTAATGAGTAATTGGTAATGGGTAATGGGTAATTGGTAATTGGTAATGGGTAATTGGTAATGGGTAATGGGTAATTGGTAATGAGTAATGGGTAATTGGTAACTGACAAATTAAACAATTTTTGGTTTTTGTAAATGCCAATTAGTTGATTGTTCATAAGCATAAGCTACTTGGAAAAGTTGCTCCTCTCCCAAAGCTTTGCCAACTATTTGTAGCCCAATTGGTAAACCTTGACTATCAAAACCACAAGGTAAACTAATCCCTGGTAAACCAGCTAAATTAGCGGGAATAGTCATTAAATCATTCAAATACATACTCAAAGGATCGGTAGTTTTTTCTCCGGCTGTAAATGCGGTAGTGGGTGCAGTGGGAGAAATTAAAACATCTACTATTTCAAAAGCTTTTTCAAAGTCTTGTTTAATTAAAGTGCGGACTTTTTGCGCTTTCAAATAATAGGCATCATAATAACCAGCGGAAAGGGCATAAGTGCCAATCATAATCCGGCGTTTGACTTCCGCTCCAAAGCCTTGAGAACGAGTCCGGGTATACATTGATAAAAGATTGTCCGCATCAGGAGAACGTAAACCATATTTAACGCCATCGTAACGGGCTAAATTAGCTGAGGCTTCCGAGGGGGCGATAATGTAGTAGGTTGGTAAACCATAGCGGAAACTGGGACAGGAAATAGGATGAATTTCTGCACCTAATTCTTGTAGTTGTTCAATAGCTTTAGTAACAGCAGCTTCTACTTGAGGATCTAAACCTGCACCAAAGGTTTCTGTAATTACACCAATTCTCAATTTTTTGCCAACTTTGAGATCCGGTTTTAAACTAGCTGCATAGTTAGGAATTGGGACCTTGAGACTAGTAGAATCTTGGGGATCATAACCTGCGATCGCACTCAATAATATAGCTGCATCTTCTACACTGCGTCCAAATGGTCCAATTTGGTCGAGAGAAGAAGCATAGGCCACCAAACCATAACGGGAAACTAAGCCATAGGTCGGTTTCATCCCTACCACACCGCAGAAAGACGCAGGTTGACGAATTGAACCTCCGGTATCAGAACCCAGAGAAACCACACATTCATCTGCTGCTACTGCTGCGGCTGAACCACCGGAAGAACCACCGGGAACACGGGATAAATCCCAAGGATTAGCGGTAACTTGATAAGCGGAGTTTTCTGTAGAACTCCCCATAGCGAACTCATCTAAATTAGTTTTACCTACCATGACACCCCCAGCGTCAGCTAGTTTTTGGGTGACGGTAGATTCGTAAGGGGGGACAAAATTTTCTAAAATCCGCGAAGCGCAGGTGGTGACAATCCCTTTTGTACATAAGTTATCTTTAATGCCGATGGGAATCCCCGCTAACAGTCCAATTTCTTCTCCCGCAGCGACTACTGCATCCACAGCACGAGCTTGTTTTAAGGCTTGTTCTGTCGTGACAGTGAGGAAACTGTGCAGTTTTGGTTCTAACTCTTGAATCCGATTTAATGCTTCTTGGGTAATTTCAACAGCAGAACGTTCTTTAGTGATTATCTGTTCGTGCAATTCGCGGATGGATGCCATAATTGTTATCTTTAAGGAATCAAGTCATTGATTTTAGCATTTCCAGGGCTGGGGATTGGGGAATTTGCGTCTCTACAGTAGATTTTTTGCCCCTCACCCAGAGGTGCAGAGACGCAAAGAGAGTTTTGAGAGTTTAGTTATAGTCCTAAAGCGATTATTGCCATAATTACAAAAAGTTGCTAACATTAAGGTATAACTAAAGTTATACCAAGTTATGAAAACAGCAATTTCCATTCCTGACCCTCTTTTTGAAGCTGCTGAACAATTTGCAAAACATAAAGGCTTATCCCGTAGTCAGCTTTATGCTGTAGCACTTCAAGAGTATTTGCGATCGCATAAACCGGATCAAATTACTGAACAGTTAGATGCTGTATATGCCGATGAAGATAGCAGTCTTGATCCATTGTTTGTCAGTCTACAAGCCCATACAATATCAGAGGAAAATTGGTGATGCAGCGAGGTGAAATTTGGTGGGCAGAACTGCCCATACCTGTTGCTTCTGAACCAGGATATCGTAGACCTGTTTTGATTATTCAATCAGATGAGTTTAATAGGAGTCGAATTAGAACTGTGATTGCTGCTGTTCTCACAACTAATCTGCGATTGGCCCAAGCTCCAGGAAATATTTTACTAACAACAGATGAAACTGGTTTATCCCAAGATTTCGTTGTGAATGTTTCCCAAGTAATTACTGTGGATAAGTCATTTTTAATAGAGCAGGTAGGACAGGTAGATAATAGCGCAATGTTGCTTATTAATGAAGGTCTTCGTTTAGTTCTAGCTTTATAGTCAGATTATTAGTAAACTATCAAGTCACTCTCTCAACTACAAATCATGAATATTAATGCCTCTATTATTGATCAACGTTTGCAATCAGTGACTGATGCCATTCGACAACGGGCTGCTGAAGAATTAAATATTAATGATGCCGGTAAACTTAAATCCTTAGCATTTGTATATTTTTGTGTGCAAACAATTCTGGATTTAGAAGACTCTAATACCTTTGATTGTTTGACCGAAGGTGGTGGAGATTTTGGTGTGGATGCTATGCACATTTCTGAAGAATATGATGGTGAGTTTACAGTCAGTTTATTTCAGGTAAAGTATGTAAATAATCTAGAAGGTAAGACTAATTTTCCTGAAAATGGCATCACGGCTCTCATTAATGCGATTCGATTTTTGTTTGATCCCACTGCAAAATTAGAGCATATTAATCAACGCTTACTTGCGAAAGTAGAAGAAGCCCGGAGTTTAATTCGGGATGGATATATTCCCCAGGTGCGGGCATTAGCTTGTAATAATGGCATAAAATGGAACGCGTCATCTCAAGAAGCAATTGATCGATCTGGATTCGGTGATCAGGTGACATGGGAACACATCAATCATGAACATCTGATCAAAATTCTGCAAGCTTCCAAACCAGTTAAAGATACTTTACAACTAAGTGGCAAAGCTGTAGTTGAAGATATGAATTTCAGTCGGGTGCTGGTGGGCAGAATTTCCATAACTGAAATTGCGGCTTTGATTGAGCGACACGGAGAACGCTTGTTAGAACGCAATATCCGCCGTTATTTAGGGCTGCAAGGCAACCGGGTCAATGAGGGTATTCGGGACACTTTAAACAGCGATGAAAAAAACAATTTCTATTTTTATAATAATGGCATTACTTTAACTTGCGACAGTTTTTCCTATAACGCGCTGCAAAATGGTGATTATCAGGTACGAGTTGAGAACCTACAAATTATTAATGGTGGTCAAACCTGTATGACCATTTTTAAAACTCTTCAGCAGCCAAATTTCTTCGGGCAAAATACTCAAGCTTATGTTTTAGTTCGGCTTTATCAATTACCTACTGATAATGATGATTTAGTCCAAAAAATTACTTATGCTACCAATAGTCAAAACCCGGTGGATCTGTATGACCTGCGAGCCAATGATGAGCGACAGCGGCGGCTAGAAATGGATATCCAACAATTGGGATTTAATTATCGCCGTAAACGGTCAGATACAGCCACTAAATCCACAGATATTACTTCGGGTGTAGCGGCTGAGGCGATACTAGCGGTTTGGCGACAAAAGCCTCATCAAGCTAAGTTTTTCACTCGTGAGCATTTTGGTAAACTGTATAATGTAATTTTTACTGAGCAGTTGAATGGCGCACAAGTCGTAATCGCTGTACAGTTGTATAGAATTGCTGAAAAGCAACGCAAACGACCAAACCCAAATGATCCTGCTTGTGTCCGTTATGCTTCGTGCTTTATTGCTATGCAAATGGGGCGAAGACTTCTCAAAAAAATGAATCTACAAATGAAGGAAATTGACCACCGTAATTTTGAAGATGTAACTCAGTTGATTAATCAAAATGGGGAGAATTATTTCCATGATTCAGTGCGAGATGTTCAAAAGGCACTTCAGGTGCTTTACGGAAGCCAGGAAATTTCTTTACAACAACTTTCTGCCACTTTCCGACGCGGTGATTTAATAGAGAAACTTCAGCAGATGGAAATTCATTAAATATATTCCTATGAATGACAAACTCCAGACCGAAACAGACAATCTACAAGAAAACACTAATGTGGAAATAAGTCCAGAACCAGAAACCGAAAAAGTTTTATGTCCCCATTGTCAACGCACTGCTACAAATGGTATTAAATGTAAAGGCATTTGTGTGGCTGATAATGACTATTAAGGTGTAAATAAACAAATTTAGAAAAACTAAGTAATATGGTTAAAATAATTTCCCGGAAATATGTCGGTCAAGCCAATGTTTATGATATTGGTGTGGAAAATGACCATAATTTTGTGATTAAAAATGGTTTTGTCGCTGCTAATTGTTTCAATAAATCTCACTCTACTGCTTACGCTTACGTCACCTATCAAACAGCATATTTAAAAGCAAATTACCCATTGGAATATATGGCCGCGCTGTTAACTGCTAATAGTGGTGATACTGACAAGGTACGGAAGTATCTTGATAATTGCTCTAATATGGGTATTGTTATTGATCCACCTGATGTTAATCGCTCTGGTTTAGATTTTACTCCCATAGATGACAAAATTTTATTTGGATTTTCGGCGGTACGAAATGTGGGACAAAATGCGATCGCCTCAATTTTAGAAGCAAGAGAACAATCAGGAGAATTAGTCCCATTTAAATCTCTCGCGGATTTTTGCGACCGTGTTGATTTACGAGCTATGAACCGACGTACTTTAGAATCACTAATTAACTGCGGCGCTTTTGATAAAATTGAACCTAACCGCAACCAATTAATCCATGATTCGGAATTAGTTTATGAGTGGGCCCAATCCCGTGCTAAAGATAAGGCTAGTGGACAGGGAAGCATTTTTGATTTATTAGGAAGTGGATTTGCAGGTAATAATAATCTAGTTCAAAAAAACACTTTTGAATCTGCTCCGAAAGCTCCTCCTGTTAATGATTTACCACCTCAAGAAAAATTACGAATGGAAAAGGAATTATTAGGATTTTATTTATCAGACCATCCTCTCAAATCTATCAGACAATCATCGTCAGTCCTTGCACCAATTAATTTAGCACAACTGGGTGAACAAAAGGATGATTCTATCCTTTGTGCGGTAGTAATGTTGAATAATGTTAAAAAAGTAATGACAAAAAAGGGTGAACCAATGGCAATTTTGCAAGTTGAAGATTTATCTGCTGCTACGGAAGCTATTGTTTTTCCTAAAACTTATGAACGCATTAGTTCTATACTGGCAGTTGATGCTAGATTAATTATTTGGGGTAAGGTAGATCGTCGTGACGAACAAAGTCAATTTATTCTGGAAGATGCAGAAACTGTAGAAATGGTAAGAATGATTTTATTGGAACTTAGTCCACAACAAGCGGGGACTATTGAAGAACAACATCGTCTAAATACAATTCTTAAAGCCCAAGCTGGAGATAAGGATAATAAATCAAAAGTACCAGTAATTGGCATCGTTCAAGCAGGAAATCATCGAGAAATTGTCCGGTTTGGTAGACAGTTTTGGGTACAAGATTCGGGAACAGCATTGCAAGCATTACAAAATGCTAATTTTCACGCTGATATTAAACAATTAACTAGTGGTTAAGCATAAACATAAATTTGAGTGATTACACAATTTGCAAAACAACCAATGTCATATCATCTGTATTTTGTCTATCAGTGCCGATAAATTTCTCAACTTGATCAAATAGATATTCAACAATTTCTTGAGGACTATTACAATACTTACAAGCTGTTCTAAAGGATGTAATAAAATTATCTTCATCAAAGCGATCGCCTCCAGCCGCCGCCGCATCAGTCAAACCATCAGTATAATAAATAACTGTATCCCCAACTTCTAACTGGGCTTGAGCGTCTTCATATTCACTATTAGCGTCTAAACCAATTAACATTCCCAAGGTATCCAAACGGGTGACGGTCTTTGTCGCTGCGTGCCACCACAAAGGCGGATTGTGGGCTGCATTACTATAAGATAAAATCCGCGTTTGCGGGTCATATTCTGAATAAAACATAGTTACAAAGCGGTGGGAATTTTCTAAATCCGCATACATAACACGATTCAAATTTTGCAAAATTCCGGCTGGAGTGTTACCGTGTAATACTTCACCCCTTAACATTCCCCGCAACATGGTCATAATTAAACCTGCGGGGACACCCTTACCCATAACGTCCCCAATTACCAAACCCCAACTAGCATTTTCTGATATCATGCGTGGCGTAGCTGTAGGTTGTTGTGGGTTGGGTTTAGTAGGAATAAAATCATAATAATCACCACCGACGCGATTAGCTGGTTTACAACGTGCTGCTATAGACAAACCAGGAATATTGGGACATTGACGCGGTAAAAGTCGGCGTTGAATTTCCGCACCAATTTCTAATTCTTGATCTAAACGTTCTTTTTTTCTTAATTCTACAGCTAGTTCATCATTGTCAATGGCAACTGCTGTTTGGTCGGCTACTAACCGGACTAATTTCTGTCTAGTTTCTGTCCAACTATATTCAGGATCACGACTGAGAACATAAAGCCAACCTCGTTCTGTATTTTTAACTAAAATGGCTGTACCAAAGATTTGGACATCAGCACCCAGATAACGGTGCATTTGTTCATCTAAAATACCTGTAGATATAGTTGGAGGAACGGAATGATTTAAAAGGGTAATTTGACTACTAGCAGTTTCTAGGGCTTTTCTAATATTTTTTCTTTGTTGACTGTCTTGCCAATGTAATTGTTCTAATCTAATTTGTCCATTGGGTTTATAAAGAAAAAGTGCGCTACCTTCTCCATCTGTCACTTTTGTGGCCATAAGAGGAATCAATTCTAAAAACTGATTTAAATTATGGAAGCTTCTGAGAGCAAATCCTAAAGAACCCAACAAGTCTTGAATTTTATTTTGTTCTCGATGTAGCCTGGCCACGAGTTCCTTAAGTGCCACCACAGGAGTGACATCTGTTGTGGCACTGTTATTACTATCAGTAGGATGAGGTGGAAATTGTGACACAGGTTAATATTGCAATTGATAATACCAAATTTGTGGTTATTTCTAAATACTCTTTTTTGATAAATTGTTAAATTATATTGGCTGAGATTCGTTATTTTAGCAAGAGTAGAAGCAGGGTAGGACGGAATTTCTTGTGGTTGATGATTAATCTTCTGATTTTGTCAAAAATATTTCTTTGGTAATCAGTATTAATCAGAGGCTTCCAATTTTTTCATAACTGAATTAGCCATTCATATATCTTGAGAAATATAAAGTTGATCATCAATAAAATTACCTCTATTTCTTACAGGGTAGATATTAGTAATCATCAAACCAAAAACCATATAGATTTATGGTCAGTTAATTGATGATTTTTGGGTAGTTGGGTTTTTGTGAAAAACAGAGTTGTCATCATGCTTTTAACCTATATACCACAAATTTTGGCAATATTTCCGCAGATAGATTTCTTTTATGAAAAAATTCTCTTTTTTTTCCATAAATACGTAAGTTTTAGGTAACATAGATAAAACTAATTTACGCAATTTAAGGACTTCGACGCTAACACCAACCCCATTTGTCTAGATCACACTAAAATATCCGGTACGTTCCTGAAATTACAATAAGTGACTTAACTGTAATTTTAGTTATATACTTGACTCAGTACGATGAGGGAATTTGTTTGAGTTATAAATCTTGCTTTTGCGTCACATCTCAATCAAAAGCAATATCAAAAGCAATATCAACCGCTCAATAATGCTTCTACAAATTCATAACTAGAAAAGGGACGTAAATCTTCAATTCCTTCACCAGCACCAATAAAACGAATAGGTAAGCCTAACTGCTGAACAACAGCCAGGGCGACACCTCCTCTAGCTGTTCCGTCTAATTTGGTTAAAACAACGCCACTGAGTTGGGCTGCTTGGGAAAATACTTCTGCTTGTCGCAGTCCATTTTGTCCTAGAGTAGCATCAAGAACTAAAAGAGATTCAACATGGGTATTAGGAGCTTTCTTGGTGATAATTTTGCGGATTTTACTGAGTTCCTCCATCAGATTTTTCTTATTTTGCAGTCTTCCAGCGGTATCTATTAATAATAGTTCAGTTTCCCTAGCCTGAGCAGCGGTGATCGCATCAAATACCACGGCTGCTGGATCAGTGTTTTTACCTGGATTAGCGATAACTTCTACACCGCTTCTATTCCCCCAAACTTTAACCTGTTCCACCGCAGCCGCCCGGAATGTATCAGCCGCACCAATTAAACACTTATAACCGGATTTTTGTGCTAGGTGAGAAATTTTACCAATGGTTGTAGTTTTCCCCGCCCCATTAACTCCAGTAATTAACCAAATCGTGAGAGTATCTTTTTCCGGCGCGAACCTAGATTTTACATGATTTTGTAAGGGTGCATCTAGCATATCCCTAAGAATTTCTTTAAGATAGGCTATTGCTTGTTCTGGTGGAGTTACTTCTGTGAGTAGTTTTTTTTGCAGCGCAGTAATAATATATTCGGTTGCTTCTACACCTACATCAGCTTGTAGAAGTAATGATTCAATTTCATTTACAGCATCTTGATTGAGCGGTCCTTGACCAACAATTGATTTTAGGCGATTAATAATATTTCGTCGGGTTTTATCTAAACCTTGACGCAGTTTTTTCAACCAAGTAATCTCTTCTATGGAAATATCTTCCGCTTTTCTCCCTTGGGCGGCTAAAACCTCTGCTGACCATCTAAAACCATCATCAAATGCTAATTCGGGAATTGTTACCTCTGTTTCCGTGGTTATTGTCAGTATTTCTGGAATTTCGGTTTCTATGGAACTAGCAATCAATTTCTCTTGTTTAGCTTGTCTTTCTGCCGCAGCCCGTTCTAAAAAAGATAAATTAGCTGCTTCTGGTTGTAATTCGTTAACAATATCTTCGGTAGTTTCTACTGCATTTTCAGTTAGTGTAATTACTTCCTCTGTGGCTACTATTTTTTCAGGAATAGTATCTTCTGCAACAGTTACAGGTGTTACTGTTTCTATTTGTTGTTTTTCTTGAATATTTTTATACGCAGCTTTAGCAAAAGCTAACAAATCCTCCGTATCTGGTACTGTTGTTTCTGATTGAGTTGCTGCTACTGCGGGTGGTTCTGTTTGGGTTTGGGGAGTATCAGCGGATTGATGATGGGGACGATTAAACCAATTGAAAGCCATTGTAGTTGATTTAGATAAGAATTTAATTAGGAACCATGGAAGGACTTAGAAATCAAGGAAGAAAGAGAAAGAAAAGCCTTAGCACTGACCAATGATCACTGACTAAGGACAAATTTAAGCAGTTTTTTTCCGTTCACTGACTCGACGAAGAACGCCATTAATAAAACGGTGACCATCTTCTCCACTATAACGTTTAGCTAATTCTACAGCTTCATTAATAGCGATACTATCAGGGACTTTCATGAATTTTATTTCTGCGGTAGCTATTTGTAGAATATCTCTGTCAATTTGGGCTAAACGGGTCACTTGCCAATCTACTAAAGCATTAGAAATAAGTTCTTCAATAGCCTGACGATTTTCATTTACGGTAATAATTATTGCTTTGGCATAATTACGAACTTCTTTATCTTGATTAGCTAATTGAATCAATTCAGGAAAATCAACAGATGTACCTAATTGATTAATAGCGGTTTGGGTATAGGAAATTGCCTCCTTTAGCATAGTTCTAGCCGTATTCAAGTCAGCGGCTCTAGTTTCACTAGTCAATAGACGCTCATTACTCCGTTGCAGTTCTCCTGCGGCATTATTCAATGTGTCCTGTACTTCTAATGTGAGGGTGCGTACTGCCCCTAAGACTAGCTTAGAGACTAATTGTTCGTCTGATAGGGCTTCTAGTTTTTTGGGGTTTATTGGTAACTGACTGAGACTTAGCAGTGCCAATTCACGCGCTATTTGCTGGGGTTTACGACGTTGCATACAGTTGGGATGATAAAAATATGTGAATTTTGGCACAGACAAACAATTAGCTTATCTATTTTCGGATCACTTTGCCAGATTTGCATCAAGTTCAATTTTTGCTGCTGGTATTTTCGCTATTGTCTTATTTCTAGAGGTAATACTGTTGCCAGCATTGTCAGATCAGATGTTTCCATATTAGGAGCGACTATACCACCAGATACAATTATTTTAAAAGCATCTTCAACGGATATAGAAAGATTAATTACCTCTTCTTCTGGGACTATTGCATACCAGCCTGTTGTTGGGTTGGGGGTAGTGGGAATAAATATACTGATTACAGGACGAGAGATATGATTTTGGATTTCATGGCTAATTATTCCTGTCACAAAACCAATCGCCCAAATTCCCCGACGAGGATATTCTACTAATACTACACGGCGAAATTTACCATGGGAATCCTTTAGAAGTGTTTCTAATAGTTGTTTGAGGGTTTTATATACCTGACCGGCTAAAGGAATCGCGTGTAATAACCGTTCACCTAGATCTAATAACCACCTTCCAGCAATGTTTCTAGCCATTAAGCCAATGACGAGAATACTTAATAGTGGTACAGCTAATCCGACGAATAAATTAAGTATATTTACCAGGATTGGGTTTAAACCGTCAAAAGGATTAAGTTGTTTGGGAATTTGGGTAAGAAAGTTAATTACCCAGGTGGCTATGGTAATTGTTAACCAAATGGTAGTTGCTAGGGGAATTAACACCAACAAACCAGCAATTAGGTCATTTTTCAGGTCTTGTTTTAAGCGTTCCACTACCAAACTCTGGTTCTCCTTGTTTAGCTTCGTTAAACTGTTGTGATTATTTTCCATATCAGCTTAGTCACATTTGGAATATCAGAAACTGATTAGAGCAGGTTTCAGTATCTTGCAACAGGTTATTTTTCATCCCTAGAAAACACTTTTTGTATCCGTCTCTAATGGTAAAAAGTCACACTATCGCTACAAAATTCAGCCATTTCTTGCTTAGACGTAAATATAGACATCAGTACACCATGGCTCGGATTGTGAATTTGTGAGAGTGTTACTTATCTTTGCAATCATTGTAAATGATTGTTGCAAGTCTGAGAGATATTATAACAGGGAACAGGGAACAGGTAACAGGGAACAGGTAACAGGTAACAGGGAACAGGGAACAGGTAACAGGGAACAGGTAACAGGGAACAGGTAACAGGTAACAGGTAACAGGTAACAGGGAACAGGGAACAGGTAACAGGGAACAGGTAACAGGGAAAAGATTTTAAATCTCAAACTTTGCGCCTTTGCGCGAAATATAATTAATCTTTCATTTCCAAAATACCAACTAAAATATGACCGATTTCTTCAATATCATCAGGGATTCTCAAAAGAGTCATATCTTGGGTAATTTGTTGTTGTTGACGATCTAATTTACCAAAGCGCCAAATTTCTCCAGTGGTAACAGCACCATAAAACACAGATTTATTTTCTTCAATTTCCGATAAAGCAATTAACTCTACTGCGAGTTGAGTAAATCCTCTAGTTAAATCATCATTTTTGGCTTCAATAACTAACAAGCTTTGCTGAGAACGCAACAAATAATCTAGATTTCCTTTTAACCAATTATTCACATTAACTGTATACTCAATTTTTAGCTGACATTGACAACAAGTGATAACCTCCAATAAAAGGGGTGAAACTAGAGTTTCTCGTCTAGCAGTTTCATTATTCAAACTAACTAATGGTAAGAAAGAGGTGATTTTATCTTTAAGTTCTGCAATGTTCTTTAAAGGATTGGAAGTTTTAGGTAGAGTAATGGCTTTTTTAATAAATGAGTAACCTAACTCAGAGAGAATTTCCTCTATATCGTAAGGTAATTCAAAATAAGAGCGAAATGTGTAAGATTGTCCTTCTTGAAGTATTTTTTGTTTAGTCATATAGCAGAGAATTTAATTTCTCAAACTCTTATTCTTTGTGCTTTTTTGTAAGTTACGTAAGTCCTGCTTCCATTACTTTTCGCACTAAAGTTGCCAATTTATCCGCACTATCAGGAACAGAGATTGCTTTGGCATTTTTCCCCATTTTCGCCAATTTTTCTGGATATTGCAACAAATTTAAAACCTGAGTTGTGAATATTTCCTGTGTCAAATCAGACTGTTTAAACGACAACGCAGCGCCAGCTTTAGTAAACACTTCTGCATTATAAGATTGATGATCTTCTGCTGCAAAGGGATAGGGAATTAAAATTGCTGGCGTACCACAAACCGCCAATTCTGTCAAGCTACCCGCACCAGAACGACTAATAGCTAAATTAGCCCTTCGCAACAAAGCCGCCATATTGTTATAAAAAGGCAAAGCGATATATTGAGGATGTTGTAGACTGTTAATATCAGGATCATTATCACCTGTTAAATGGACTATATAAGCACCGGCTTGAAACCAAGCCTCCGCAGACTGACGTACCAATTTATTTACAGCTACAGCCCCCTGACTACCACCAAATACCACAATTAAGGGAACACCATCGGGAACAGATAAATCTAACCTATTATTACCTCCCTCGTGCAAAAATTGAGAACGGACCGGAGTACCCACAGAAAAAGTTTTAGATCGAGGTAAGTATTGAGCCGTAACATCAAAACCTATGGCCACTGCATTACACCAAGGACCAAAAAAGCGGGTAACTTTTCCTGGTAAAGCGTTAGACTCATGAAAAACCACGGGTAAACCCAAAGAACGGGCTGCAATTACCGCAGGACCTGCAATATAACCACCTGTAGTGAAAACTCCGTGGAATTTTCCCTGTTTAAGAATGCGTCTGACTTTCAAAATTGCACCAATGAGTTTAACAAAAGTGCGAAGAGAACGAAGACTCAAACCCTGCTGAAAACCCTCAACAGCGATGGTATTTAAAGGATAGGTCTCTGGAACTAAGTGAGTTTCTAAGCGGTTTGGTACACCTAACCATTCAATATTGTATTCTGGCAGTTTTTCTGCCAATGCGATCGCGGGAAACAAGTGTCCACCTGTCCCACTAGCTGCTATAAGTAATTTAATTGCTGCATTTACCATTCCTGACTATACCATTTATCGCCCAGCTTCATTAAGATAAAACAAATTCCTTATCTTTAGATCATCAAATCAGTAAAATCTTACTTATGACTAAAATTATCCCTTTATTAATGAAACGTAACAAAACATTACCCTTAGGGTTTGCCCTCCTTTCCAGTTTACTAGCAATTGGTTTATCTGTTCCTGGGCAATTGGCGCAAGCAAGTCAACCGGAGAATGCACCTTCTACACTCACTAAGCTCTTAACACAGATTGATACTGCTGCTAATCAAGGTAATGTTAAAGCTGTGATGCAATTTTACAGCCCTACATTTACTCATAGTGACGGCTTAAACCGTAAAGGCATGGAACAAGCCTTAACAGGACTGTGGAAGCGATATCCTCAATTACGTTATACTACAAAGCTAGAATCTTGGAAATCTCAAGGTAATACAATTATTGCGGAAACTGTTACCAACATTAGCGGTTTACCTGCATCTGGTAATAATAATTTAACCCTCCAGTCTACAATTAAATCACGTCAAAAAGTCACAGGTTTAAAAATTGTTCATCAAGATATTTTGTCAGAACGGACTCAACTAACCGCTGGGAGTAAACCACCCCAAGTAGAAATTAAATTACCACAACGGGTAAAAGTCGGTGAAAAATATAGTTTTGATGCCATTGTTCAAGAACCATTAGGTGAGGATTTTCTACTGGGAACAGCTATAGAAGAACCTATTCAAGCCAATAAATTTCTCAAACCCACAATTGCAAATTTACAATTTCTCAATGTTGGAGGACTTTTCAAAATCGGACGCGCACCCTCCACTCCTGGTACTCAGTGGATTTCCGCAGTTATTCGCAGGGGTGAAAATATGACTATTATTACTCAACGGTTACAAGTAGTTAAAAAGTAGGTGACAGGTGATAGGTGACAGGTGACAGGTGACAGTTAAGAGAGAATAGGGAATAGGCAATAGGCAATAGGCAATAGGCAATAGGGAATAGGCAATAGGGAATAGGCAATAGGGAATAAAAAAAATACCCAATTACTAATTACTAATCCATGCAAAACCAAATTGTTTTTATTACTGGTGCAAGTAGCGGTATAGGTGCTGCTTGTGCCAAAATTTTTGCTCATGCTGGTGCAAAACTGATTTTAGCGGCACGACGGTGGGAACGGTTACAGCAATTAGCTGATTCTTTGGATATCCCATCTGATAAAATCCATTTATTAGCACTTGACGTGTGCGATCGCTTGGCAGTAAAATCAGTTATTAATAATTTACCCCCTTCCTGGTCAAATATTGATATATTGATTAATAATGCCGGTTTAAGTCGCGGTTTAGACAAATTACATCAAGGTGACTTTCAAGACTGGGAAGAAATGATTGATACTAATATCAAAGGTTTGCTTTACCTCACCCGGTACATAGTCCCAGGAATGGTGGAACGGAATTTTGGTCATGTTATCAATATCGGTTCTATAGCCGGACATCAAACCTATCCTGGTGGTAATGTCTATTGTGGGACAAAAGCAGCGGTTAAAGCCATTTCTGAAGGCTTAAAACAAGACCTTTTAGGAACTGCTGTGCGGGTAACTTCTGTAGACCCTGGTATGGTAGAAACAGAATTTAGTCAAGTGCGTTTTCATGGTGACACAGAACGGGCTAAAAAGGTGTATCAAGGCCTTAAACCCCTAACTCCTGATGATGTGGCTGATGTGATCTTTTTCTGTGCCACTAGGCCAAGTCATGTTAATATTAGTGAGGTCTTACTGATGCCCGTTGACCAAGCCAGCGCTACTTTAGTAAATCGTCAAGTGTAACTCTCGTTCCCAGACTCCATCTGGGAATGGGTTGACAGCTTCAGATTTGTGTGTTATCGTGAATGAAACCAAGGCTGTAAGAGTTTCTGTCAAATTAAATAGCTCGAATTTCTCAAAAGTCACAAAATAAAAAAAGATCGCTCCACTCCGTTACGCTTGGCAAGGGTAAAGAAGAAAAGAGCAGAGAGCAAAAGAGCAAGAGTATAAAGGGCTACTAAGTCCTCGCCGCACCACTACATACAACCCGAAAACCAATACTGCCGTAGTAGTAGCCGAGGATGTTGTAGAGGCGAGAAGCAGAACGGCAAAGCCCAGGATTGCTGTTCCACGAACCACCGCGCAGCAGCCTAGCGTTTTGATTAGTTTTGCTTATCCATGCACTTCCATCATTAGGCGCACCATGATAGTTACCATGCCAAGTATCAGCGCACCATTCCCAGACATTGCCGTGCATATCACATAAACCAAAGGCGTTGGGCTGAAAAGTTCCTACTGGAGTTGTTCTTCCTCGATATTCTCCCTTGGAGGCATTACCATAGGTGAAGTTACCATCATAGTTTACCATATCTGTGGTGATTGTGTCACCAAAAGCAAAAGGTTTTGCAGAACCTGCACGACAGGCATATTCCCATTCAGCTTCACTGGGTAAACGGTATTTTTGTCCTGTCTTCTGAGATAGTCTAGCACAAAACTCAACCGCATCGTGCCAAGATACTTGTTCTACAGGTAGTTTATCACCTTGGAAGTAAGCAGGACGAGGATTTAATTCTCTAGCAACTGGAGGACAGGAATAAACGACTTTTTCCCATTGTTCTTGAGTAATAGTGTATTTCCCCATGTAGAAGGGCTTCACCTCTACATAGTGTTGGGGACGTTCATCATCTAAACTCTTTTCTTCTGTTTTTGGTGCGCCCATTAAAAATGTGTCACCAGGAATATAAACCATCTCTAATTTTACACCAAGACCCAAATCTTGGCTAAAAGATTGATTTGAAGATGAATTTGGAGAAGTGATAGGTAATTTATTTAATTCTTCTTGATGCTTTTTGATTTCTAGTTTGATTGACTGAATGTTAGTCTCCCACCTATTAAGAAGTCGTGGATCATTTTCATTACGTTTCCGATCTTCATACTCTTTAAGAAGTTGACGCTCTTTTTCTAATTGTTCTTTAATGTGCTGATGCCAATCCATAATTTACTTTATCCCTAATTTTTTGATCACGAACTCCCAAGCAGACTTGATATTAAAACCAGTTCCCAATTCTAATTCACCTTCATAATTAATTAAAAAAGGAACAATTGGTAAAGTGAATGTAATTTTATGTCTAGTATCTAATTCAGGAGATTTGATAATTTCGGCAATTTCTGCTTGCCTATTGGCCGGTAAAGAAGGTATACGTGATTCTAGAACTGCCAACATTTCCAGCATTTCTGACTCAGATACTTGATTAGCTGCTACTGCATTTAACATATTTTCTGTCAAAGCTAATTGAGTCTGATTTAGCTGTTCAATAATAACCCTCAAAATTGCTTGTTCAGAAGCTTGATAACGACTTAAAAGTGAGTCTTGCTTAATAAGAACAATATTTAATTTTGTGTCTAGTTGCTGTAATTGGTTTTCTATTATTTGCAGTTGATTTCCTACTACCTGGATTTGCGGTGTAGATATACAAGTTAACTGTTGTTTTAGTTCTGTATATTCTTGTGTATAATTCTTAATAGATTCCTTTTGTCGTTTGATTTCTTGTTGATATCTTCTCAGTGTCCGAGGGTTGTCTTCAACAGTTAACGCTTCCTCAAATTCTTTCAGTAATTTTTGGTCTTGGGTAATATGATCTAGTAAATCTGTCAGTCTTTGTTGGAAAATCTGGCAAAGCATGAGTTAAATACCTTAATTTAACGATTGTTGAGGTTTTAGGGAATTATTGAGGCTAGTGTATCATAAATCCCGGCTAAATTGGTATCCCGTCATTTCAAACTTTTGCGCTATGCTAAGTAGGTTGGCGTTAAAAATTGTCGTTATGACAAGGGAACAGGGAACTCTTAACAGGGAACAGGGAAGAGGTTTTGGGCAACTTTTCGTTACTTATGTTGGTTTTTTTCCGTTCACCTACTTATCAAATAGATAAATACAGATTATACTTAGGTGATGCACCCTGCCAATATGTAACTTGCGTAGATTCTACCAGAAATTGTCCAGAGGATAAAATTAAATGTCTAAACGATTGATTGAGTTAATGACACTAGCGGACGCACTTACACCAGATGAACAATTAAGTTTAATATCACACCTAACCCAAAGACTGCAACATTGCGAAATTAAACGTAAACCAAGCCGCAATTTGATGGAATTTGCCGGAATAGCACCCAATTTACTAGGTGGTATGGATGCTCAAGAATATGTTACACGCATGAGACGTGGTGAATTTCCAGATTTAGAACTTGCGAACCAGCAATTGGAAAAACAGAAGTGAGTATTACCAATAATTTACAGGGTGTGAGACGCTTATTTTTGGATACTGCTCCAGTTATTTACTTCGTAGAACAACATCCAAAATACTTTCATCTGTCCCTAGAAGTATTTGAGCAGCTTCAAAACACACCTTTAATTGGTGTTGTTTCACCTATTACTTTAGCTGAATGTTTAGTTCAACCCTATCGCTTAAAACAAACGGAATTACAGCAAGAGTTTATAGAGTTAATGACTGAAAATGACAATATTGAATTTGTGGGATTTATTAATGAAACTATAGCAATAGAAGCTGCTCAAATACGCGCTAGATATAATCTACAATTACCTGATGCTTTGCAAATTGCTGTGGCTTTAAACGCAGAATGGGAAGCTTTTCTGACTAATGATCTCACTTTCAAGCGAATTACAGAATTGCGTGTGTTGGTGCTGAATGATTTTAACAATGCTGTGTAAGCAAGAACTTTAGATGGTGCGCTACATTGTGTAAATCCACATTAACGCACCTGATAGTTAATTAAGGAACAATCAAAACAGGACAGGGAGAAAGATTGATTACTCGCGTAGTAACGCTATCAGTCGAGCCTTCTTCCGTTAAGCCTAGTCCTCGACAACCCATAATAATTAAACTGGCCTCAATTTCATCAGCAACATCACAGATAGTAAAGGCTGGTTTACCTTGTCTTTCTAGTAATTCCGCTGTAATTCCCTGTTCAGAAAATAGGGTGCGGGCATTTTCTAGAAGTTGAGCAACTATTTCTGAAGATACCATGGGACTAGTAGTAGATGCTTCCGAGTTTGGCTCTTCAACAACTGAAAGCAGAATTAAGCGGCTATTATATTTTTGCACAATATTGGCAACTATATCAGCGGCCTCTCTGGCTTCTCGACTTTGATCAATGGGAAATAAAACTGTTTTAAACATATCTCACCTCTGCGCCCCTCACTCCGGTAAAATTTTGATGGTCATATTTTCAAGACAATAACAAAAAAGTAATCAGGAGAGTTGTACTGTGTCTAAAAAAAGTTTAGCAAGTTTATCTGCGGCTGATATATCTGGAAAACGCGCTTTAGTACGGGTTGATTTTAATGTGCCTGTGGATGATCAAGGCCACATTACTGATGATACTCGGATTCGGGCGGCGCTACCAACTATCCAAGATTTGACCCAAAAGGGTGCTAAGGTCATTTTAACAAGCCATTTCGGTCGTCCCAAGGGTGTAGATGAAAAATTGCGTTTAACTCCCGTCGCTCAACGTCTTTCTGAGTTGTTGGGACAGGAAGTTATCAAAACTGATGACTGTATTGGTGATGATGTTGCTGCTAAAGTTGCAGCTTTGGACAATGGCCAAGTGCTACTGTTAGAAAATGTCCGCTTTTACAAGGAAGAAGAAAAGAACGACCCCGAATTTGCTCAAAAATTAGCAGCAAACGCTGATTTTTATGTAAATGATGCTTTTGGAACTGCACACCGCGCCCACGCTTCTACTGAGGGTGTAACTAAGTTTTTAAGCCCTTCTGTAGCTGGTTATTTGGTTGAGAAGGAATTGCAATACTTACAAAGTGCCATTGAAGCTCCTCAACGTCCTTTAGCGGCTATTATCGGTGGTTCTAAGGTTTCTAGCAAAATCGGTGTGATTGAAACTTTGTTAGAAAAATGCGATAAGTTGATCATTGGTGGGGGGATGATTTTCACCTTCTACAAAGCCCGTGGTTTGAGTGTTGGTAAGTCCTTGGTGGAAGAAGATAAACTGGAATTAGCGAAATCTTTGGAAGCAAAAGCTAAAGAACGGGGTGTGGCCTTGTTACTACCTACAGATGTGGTACTAGCAGATAAATTTGCTCCTGATGCGAATTCTCAAACCGTCAGCATTGATGCAATCCCTGATGGTTGGATGGGTTTAGATATTGGTCCTGATTCTGTAAAGGTTTTCCAAGCGGCTTTGGCTGATTGTAAGACTGTAATTTGGAATGGTCCAATGGGTGTGTTTGAGTTTGATAAATTTGCTGCGGGTACAGAAGCGATCGCTCACACTCTAGCAGAAATTGGCAAAACCGGCGCAATTACCATTATCGGTGGTGGTGATTCCGTGGCCGCTGTAGAAAAAGTAGGTTTGGCTGATCAAATGAGCCATATTTCTACTGGTGGTGGTGCGAGTTTGGAGTTGTTAGAAGGTAAGATTTTACCTGGTATTGCAGCTTTAGATGAAGCATAATTAACGTCAGATTCCCGGCTTCTTAGATAAGTCGGGAATGTAGATATTTGAGTTAGATAAGTGATAATGTGATGGCAACAATTGAAGAAATTTCTGTCAAAAACTATAGGGTTTTGCAAAATATTACCCTAAAAGATATCAAACCTTTTTCTGTTTTCCTTGGTCCTAATGGTAGTGGCAAAACTACCTTTTTTGATGTCATAGGATTTCTTTCAGATTGTCTCACTACTAATGTGAAAAAAGCCTTAGAAAAGCGGGGAAGATTTCAAGAAGTTATTTCCCGTGATTGTGGAGGTCAGGAAATTGAAATTGTAATTATATATCGTGAAAATAAGAAATCTCCTAAAATTACCTATACAGTTGCTATTGCTTTACAAAATGGCTCACCAATTGTTTCCAGAGAAACTCTCAAATGGAAACGAGGTATTCATGGCAAACCATTTGATTTTTTGAAGTTTGAAAATGGTGAAGGTGTAGTAATTAGTGGTGAAAATCCAGAAATAACTGACAATAGAATCTCCTATAAAATGGATGATCCAAGTTCTTTAGCAATTAAAACTATTGGTCAATTGTCAGATAACCCACGTATTGCGAGTTTAAGACGTTTTATTGAAGGATGGTTTCTTTCCTATTTTATCCCAGATCAAGCTCGTCAATTAGCAACGGCTGGTGCAACGGAACATCTTACTCGTGAAGGAGACAATATTGCCAATGTAGTTCAATACCTTGCTGATGAACATCAAGAAACTTTATCCAAAATTTTGGAGTTATTAGCCAAACGTATTCCTAAATTAGAAAAAGTAGAATCTGAAACGACAATTGATGGTAGACTCGCTCTTTTATTTAAAGATGCACCTTTTAGTAAACCATTTCTAGCACGTTTTTCTTCAGATGGAACACTTAAATTATTGGCATATTTGATATTATTAAATGATCCTAATCCCCCCCAATTGCTTTGTATTGAAGAACCAGAAAATGGGCTTCACCATCGGCTGCTTGATCCTTTGAGTGAAGAGTTACAAGCTTATGCAGTACGCGCACAAGTTTTTGTTTCTACCCACTCACCATTTTTTGTTAATACTATCACAGATGCTAAACAACTCTGGATTTTTCAACGAGATGATAATGGTTATGCAACTGTTACCAGGGCTGATAAAATTGAGAATGCTAAACATTTTATAGAAACCGAAGCTGGTTTAGGTGATCTCTGGTCTGAAGGATATCTGAGAGGATTACCTTATTAGTAATATCAATTATGCACATAGAATTTTTAGTAGAAGAAGCCTCCACAGAAATTGCTTTAAATTTAATTGTTCCTAAAATTATAGGCAATATTCATACTTTTAAAATTCATAACTTTCAAAGTAAAGATAGACTTTTAAAAAGATTGCCTGAGCGCATGAAAGCCTATGCTAATTTTGTAACTGATGACTTGCGAATTGTGATTTTAGTAGACGAAGATAGATCAGATTGTCAAAAATTAAAGAAGAAACTCTGTGATGCTAGTAGTATTGTAACCCAAAAAAAAGGAAATATTGTTCTTCATCGAATTGTTGTAGAAGAACTGGAGTCTTGGTTTATCGGTGATGTAGCAGCAATCAGGGCTGAATATGAAAAAATTCCTGCTTCTTTATCCCAGCAAGCTAAATTTCGTAATCCAGATGCTATTCAAGGTGGGACATGGGAAGAATTAGATAAAATTTTGAAAAAGTATGGCTATGAGACAGGGTTACAAAAAATGGACTTTGCTCAAAAAGTATCCCCCCACATGGATGTGGAAAACAACCAATCAAGAAGTTTTCAGGTTTTTCGTGATGGATTAAGAAGAATGATTAGTTAAAATTTATCTGATTATGATACAATCAATCAAATTTTATTAATGCTCAATAATTATGCTTACTTTTCTACCTAATTAACCTACTCTGGCAAAAATCAGTCAATTGTCAATTAAGTGTATTTCTTGTATATTGGTAGATACTTAATCACATTCATCATAAACCTATCTACCACTGCATAAACATGAATCAGATATGTTGTCTCAACCCGGAATGTAATCACCCATCAGTTCCCCAACATACCAAATTTTGTCCTATCTGTGGAATCCCCTTAGTTATATTAAAAAACCGCTATCAACCCTTTAAACCTTTGGGTGGTGGGGGATTTGCTAAGACCTATTTGGCGGTAGATATTGACAAATTAAACGAAAAGTGCGTTATTAAACAATTTGCACCTCAAACCCAAGGAACAACAGAACTACAAAAAGCCACAGAATTATTTTTACAAGAAGCGCAACAATTACAACAACTTGGTGAATGTCCACAGATTCCGGCTTTATTAGCATACTTCAGCGACAATAACCGCCTGTATTTGGTACAACAGTTTATTGATGGTGAGAATTTATCAACAGAACTAGAACACCAGGGAATATTTAACGAGTCTAAAATTTGGCACTTATTACAGGACTTATTACCAGTTGTGCAAGCAATTCATAGCCAGGGTATTATACACCGAGATATTAAACCAGAGAATATCATACGTCGTTATAGTGACAACAAACTATTTTTAGTAGACTTTGGCGCAGTTAAGGTAGTAAAGCCACAGCAGCGGACAGCCACAGGAACAATTATAGGATCGGCTGAATATTGCGCTCCTGAACAGTCTATGGGTAAACCATTATTTATCAGTGATTTGTATAGTTTGGGTGTGACTTGTCTGCATTTATTAACAGGAATTAGTCCCTTTGATTTATATAGTCCCTTAGAAGGTGAATGGGTATGGCGAGATTACTTGAATGGGAATGTGGTTAGTGATAAATTGGGTAAGATTTTGGACAAATTAGCTCATCCTATTCCCAAGCATCGTTATCAATCTATTCCAGAAGTTATTAATGAGTTTAATTCTGTACATCAAAATATTAACCTAGTTTCTTCTCTAGCTGTTCCGCAATTACCTGTACCTAGTGGATATCAAAAATTAAAGCAATTTTTAGAAGCTGGTAAATGGAAAGAAGCAGATGAGGAAACATTCAGGATAATGTTAGCGGTAACACAACGAGAAAAAGAAGGTTGGTTAAATGAAACAAGTATTGATAATTTTCCTTGTGATGATCTCCGTACCATTGATGATTTGTGGATAAAGTACAGTAATGGGCGCTTTGGTTTTTCTGTGCAGAACCAGATTTATCAAGGTTTGGGAGGAACGAGAAAATATAATGATGAAATCTGGGCTGCCTTTGGCGATAGAGTAGGATGGAGGACAGGAAATGAGTGGTTGTATTATGAAGAGTTAACTTTTCATACATCTGCACCACAAGGACACTTGCCCGCAATTTATCCACTGAAAAAAAATGGAAAATATCGAGGTGATGTACGACGAGGGTTTTCTTTTCTGGTATCCAAACTTCAATCTAATTCAGAAGTTATTAATACTATACCAAGTTGGTATCAAAAATTAAAGCAATTTTTAGAAGCTGGTAAATGGAAAGAAGCGGATGAGGAAACATTCAGGATAATGTTAGCGGTAACACAACGAGAAAAAGAAGGTTGGTTAGATGAAACAAGTATTGATAATTTTCCCTGTGATGATCTCCGTACCATTGATGATTTGTGGATAAAGTACAGTAATGGGCGCTTTGGTTTTTCTGTTCAGAACCAGATTTATGAAGGTTTGGGAGGAACGAGAAAATATAATGATGAAATCTGGGCTGCCTTTGGCGATAGAGTAGGATGGAGGCAAGGAGAACGGAGATTGTGGTATAAGGATGTAATATTTAATATATTTGCACCACAAGGACACTTACCTGCTAGATTTTGGGATGATTGGGATGGAAAGGGTGTAGGTGGAGGAAGTAGGTCTATAGGTCGTGTCACTTTTCTTTTGTTAAGACTGGTAAACTGTAACATCTAAAGCTATAGCAATTCCCATTCAAGTCAGGTACAAGCATTAATAATTAAACACAGATAAACGCAGACAAACCCAGATAATTTTGTACTTTATTAGACTAGGCAATGCTATAACAGAGAAATAATGAATTATTGCAGGTTCTTGGTTTCCAATATTAGGGATAATAATATGCAGCTAAAAACTCATAACCATACTTATACACCTGAAGAATATTTAGAATTAGAGGAAAAAGCACTTTATAAAAGCGAATATCGCAATGGAGAAATTATACCCATGACTGGAGGAAGTGGTAATCATAATAAAATTACACTAGCCATTGCTGCTATTTTATTATATGCCCTGAGACGCAAAAAATATGAAGTTTTTATGGCAGATATGCGTTTATGGATTCCACAATTTAAAGAATATACTTATCCTGATGTAATTGTAACTGATGGTCAGGCTAGTTATACAAGTAAAAATAATACTACAGTGACTAATCCTTTATTAATTGTTGAGGTTTTATCTAAGTCTACAAAAAATTATGACCAGGGTGAGAAATTTACTTTTTATCGTTCTATTCCCCAATTTAAAGAATATGTTCTAGTGGAACAAAATCAATATCAAGTCATGCACTATAGCAAAACTAATGAAGGAGAATGGATTTTTAGAGAATATAAATCTGAAAATGATCTTGTTAAGTTACAACATCTTGATTTGGAAATTAGTTTAATTGATCTTTATCAAGATGTTAATTTTAACGATAAAGAATAATATCAAGTTCAGATAATTACTTACGATATAAAAAGTAAAATTATGGAAACCCAAGAACTAAAAGCCTTGATTAAGGAGATGGTTAGAGAAGTATTGCAAGAAGAAAGACTAACACCTTATAATACCCTATTCTCATCTAGGAATAATACAGAAAATCAAGAATGGAATCAATTTTCTCTTGAACAGGCCATGAGAGGTTTAGAAAATGATCATCTTCCCGAATACACAGAAGCGGACATTATAGAAAAATGGCAATAGTTGGTCAAATTGTTTTATTCAAATTTCCCCTAGTTTAACTATATTATATATTTACAGTCCAATCTTCCATTTTTAAATCAGGAACTTTGATAAAATCTTGGTAATTTTGAGTTACTAAAATTGCATTTTTAACTAAAGCTATAGCAGCAATTCTTAAATCTTGTGTACCTATGTTTATTTTCTGCTGACGCAGTTTTTTAAAACATTCGCAACATTCTTGATTAAATTCTAATAAATTCATGTTACAGAAATAACGTTGAGTTATTAGTAAATTTTGGTGAGCAATTGGTAATAATTCTGGTTTAGTGGCACATCTACTAACAGCTTAATCTACCTTTTAATTGTTCTTCAAGTGTCACAGTTGTAATAAATATATTGGCAATTCCCACAATTTTGGCACGTTGAGCAATATGAGAATTTCCGTGTTGAGAAAGAGTCACAATATTAGTATCAAGAATATATCTACTCACGCTGTTTGATTCTCCTCTAAAGAAGATTCATAAGCAGCTATTTCTGCATCTAATTCACGGCGATTTGCAGCCATATCTTCTACAAATTGATCAAAAAGTGGGTCATCTTTAAAAATACCATCAAATTGAACAAAGGGATTAGAATTTTCAATATCTTCTGGCAAGATATGTATGTTTTGAACAATCTCAGTTTGTTCTATTTTGTGATCTTGATCAAGATAGATTTGATTAATTTTTTCGTCAACAATTCTATTAATCAAGGATTCTAAATCC
Organism: Anabaena sp. FACHB-1391; assembly: GCF_014696755.1. Classification (NCBI taxonomy): domain Bacteria; kingdom Bacillati; phylum Cyanobacteriota; class Cyanophyceae; order Nostocales; family Nostocaceae; genus Anabaena; species Anabaena sp. FACHB-1391. Next base: position 76,087 of record NZ_JACJQS010000017.1, read on the forward strand.
TGTAAAGTCAGTTCGGTAATAGACTGATTATTTAGCATTTTTGCTCAATCTCCAGTGGTAATATCAGGTTTGTTTTAACTACAATTTATATAATATCAAAATTGTCTGTGATAGTGGTATGCACTTGAGTGAGATAGAGTCATCCAATCGCAAAGCCTGTAGGGGCGCAGGGTCTGCGATCTGGATTGTATTGCGTCCAAAGGATAACCGCTATAACGAAACTGGTTTAATTCTAGCATACTTACTTACTGGGGAAAAAATCAGTCAATTATCAATTTAAGTCTATTTCGTATATATTAGTAGATATTTAATCATAAATGTATCTACCACCCCACAACCATGAATCAGATATGTTGTCTTAACCCAGGGTGTCATAACCCCTCAGTTCCCGAACATACCCAATTCTGTCCTAACTGCAACGTTGCCATAGTCACCTTGAAAGACCGCTATCGTCCGATTAAATCATTAGGTAGTGGGGGATTTGGCAAAACCTATTTAGCACAAGACATTGACAAACTTAACACCCAGTGCGTAATTAAACAATTTGCACCGCAGATTACTGGTACAAACGCCTTCCAAAAAGCCAAGGAATTATTTTTACAAGAAGCACAGCAACTACAAGAACTCGGTGAACATTCCCAAATTCCCACTCTGTTAGCTTATTTTGAACAAGATAACCGTTTGTATTTAGTACAACAATTCATTGACGGTGCAAATTTATTAGAAGAATTAGAAAAACAGGGAATATTCTCAGAATCAAAAATCCGCGCCTTATTACAAGATTTATTAACAACCTTGGAGGTAGTTCACGAGTATGACGTAATTCATCGAGATATTAAACCAGAAAATATTATGCGTCGTCGTAGTGATGGCAAATTAATATTAATTGATTTTGGGGCATCAAAACAACTCCAGGGAACAGTTACAACAGGAACATTAATTGGTACTTTTGGTTATGCACCTTTAGAACAAATGCGGGATGGGAAAGTATATCCTGCCAGTGATTTATATAGTTTGGGTGCGACTTGTTTTCATTTACTAACAGGAGTTCATCCTGGGGAACTTTACCAAGAATATGGCTATGAATGGGTGAAAACTTGGCGTGTTCACTTACAAAAACCTGTTAACCGAGACTTGGACACAGTTTTAGATAAATTATTACAAAAATATTATCAAGACCGTTATCAATCTGCTGAAGACGTTTTAAAAGATTTAAAAACTTCACAATTAACAACTAAAACAGCTTATCAGTCTTCAAGCAAATCTTCTCAGGTAACATCTCAGCAACAAAAGTCACCATCACAAACATCATCTACTCAAATTAAATCAAAGCAAAATTCAATTATTCCAAAGCGGCGTATTTCTCAGCCAAATAACTCACTTGGGATAATCATGTGGAGTTCAATAGGAATTTTCGTACTGGGAACAGTTTTTTTAGGAACTCAATCGGAGCATATTCCTATTATTTGTAAACCACTGGATAACTGTGCTAGTGATGAGGAATTTAGTTCTAAATACAAACAAGCAAAAGATATAGCTGTTACTGCTCAAAATTTGTTTGAAAGTGCCAAGAATGTGGAAGAATTACGAGCATCTCAAGAACAGGTACAAGATGCGATCGCTCAAATAAAAACTATACCAACATCTGCTAAGATATACAATACTGCCCAAAAGGAACTTTCAGACTATCAAAGTCAATTAACCAAGATACAACGTCGTTTAGATAAAGAAAATCAAGCGATTGACTCCATTAACCAAGCCAAACAACAAGCTCAAGATGCAGAAGAACAGATGAGAAAGGCTAATGAACCTGAAGACTATGAAGCGGTTAAGGAGAAATGGGATAAGGCACTGGCGATTTTAAATGATATCCCTTCTGATGTTTTTATTTCAGTTACTAATCTGAAAAACAGTTATGAGTCAAAAAAGGAAGAAGTAGTTATTATAATTGGAGATTTGAACAAGCCAACACCATCACCTGAACCAACACCTACATCAACTCCTACACCTGATCCCACTCCAACACCAACTCCTACTTCTGAACGGACTCCAAGTTTATCAGATCCAAAATGGGATTATAGTGTTTTTAATTCTAGAAAAACTTACAGCGATCGAGAAATACAATATATTTTGAAATCAGGAGCTAGATATGATGATTCTAATAAACAGGTAGAGTGGATTGTTGATGAGAAAATTAACTGTTTTGGAGGTTCTCAAATTTTTGATGGCAGCAGAGTTTGCTTCAATTTTAAACTAGGAGTAGAGTTTAGTGCTGTATTTAAGGATGTAGATGGAGTCCCTATTGGTTCTCAGGTTCTTTTTGAAGATGGAGGGAATAATCCAAAGCGAGAAGGAAATATAACTACATATCGCTATAGATATATACTAACAATTCCTGATTCAGTATGGTCAGGATGGTCAAAAGTTAGTCAAGTTATTATTGAAAAACAGTAAGTTAGTAGGGTTCGTCAGTATGAGTAATTTATCGGTGTGGTTGGGATTTATAGCGCTGACGCACTCCAAGTTGAGATAAACGTGCTGATTTTCTCATTCAACTTTCTAATTCAAGCATAATTGTAGAATGTAAAAATAGTCTCATGTCTCTTGATACAAGTAAATATTTCCATCCTCCAGGAATTGGAGAACTTTGTGCGATCGCTCATACTTAAATCCAATCTTTTATCAGTTGAATATTTTGTATTTTTGGATAAATAGCATTGTACGATTTTGCATCAGCAGTAATAAATTTACAGTTTTCTCTGATGCTTAAAACTACGTAAAGGCTATCATAGACGGTTCTTTGATAATTCACGGCAAACTGATAGGCATCTTTTAATAATTCATCGGCAGGGAATATTTTTAATTGTATTTGTTGAAATAAATCAATTATCATCTCAGCTTCGTGATTTGTTAAACCTTGAAATCGCTGTATTTTCCAAACAATATTACCAATTTCTGCATAAATTAAGTCTGGTGCAATCAAGGTAATTTGTTGTGCTTGATAAGCATCAAGAATTTTATTTGCTTCTAATGAATAATCTTGAGCAATAAACCATTTAATGGCTACACTGCTATCAATGACAATTTTATCTGTGATCATCTCTCTCTATCTTCTCGTAATAATTCTGTCAAATCAGAAAATTCTCCATATTTTTGCTTTAAGTTTTCTTGCAGGGTATGTATTTTTTGAACAATTTCAGTTTTTTCTATGTTGTTGCGTTTACCAAGATTAACCTGATTAATTCTTTCATCAACAATTCTATTAATTAAGGATTCTAAATCCTGTAAAGTCATTTTGGCAATAGATTGGTTTAGCATTTTTGGTCAATCTCCAGTGGTAACACAAGGGTTTTCTTAACTACAATTTATATACTATACCAGTAGTTTACTCAATCAACTTAGCTTTATTATAGCATACATATTTACTAAGATGATTTGATTACAAAAATGAGACAGTTTATTCTTGATATTTGAATGGGCGTTTTTCTATTTCTTCAATGGGTAATAGTAGGGTTTCTTCGATATAAGAGCGAACTTAGGTTGACTTCCTGATTCCTATACCTAACTAAGATCGGAAATGCTATAAACTTTTCAATTATTCTCAGGGTTTGGGGTTTCTGTTGGTGTTTCTATGGGTGTTGGCTCTGGTTCTGGGGGATTTTCTGCTATGATAGTTAGTTGATAATCTACGGTTTCTGAGGCTGTGGAAACAACCACAAATTCATAAAATCCTGTTTCTGGTAATGTATTAGATATACTTCTTTCTTGAGAATCTTCTAAAAATGCAGTTTTCCCAGTAGGAGAATAAATTGATATTAAAACTTTTGAATTTGCTTTTAGTTTAACTTCTAAATTTTGATTTTTGGCTAGTCCAGCAATGAAAACTTTACCTCTTCCTGGTTTGAGACTCCCACTCACTGTTTTACCGGTAGCACCTTCAGGAAAGACTAATCTTTGAAATGCGCTTCTGTCAAGAATGGCGTTAAGTTGATCGTTGACAAATCCATACCAAACTTGTCCAATGGGTTGTTTGATAAAATCTTTACTTCTTTGTTCAGGAAATTTACTGAAAAAAGCAACATCCCCCAAATCATACAAAGAACGACTAGCAACGTTAATTTTATTAACTTCGGCTTTCCAGTTAGTGAGGACTGATAATGTATAAGTTCCTAGTTGACTACGGGATTCAGAACTGAGTTCTGACAGTTGTTCTAGAACTTCAGCGGCGGTTTGATCCCATTTTGCGCGTAACTTCTCATCTTCTGGACTATCGCTGAGAATACGCCCTTTTAAACTGGGGTATTTTGCCCAAAATAGATCGTTTGTAATTTTAACATAGAAGTTATAATTTATGTCTAATTCTTCACGGCGATCGCTTAATTTTTGTTTACGTTGTTTTTCCGCTGGTGAAAAATTAACTTCTGGTTTTACTGATTCCCTAGAATTGGGGTTAGATGTAATTATTGAGTGACTCCCGTTTAAATTATGACTGCGGTTTTTGAATCCCCACGTAAGTAAGCCACCGCTGGTAATTACAGCAAAGGTAATTATAAAAACATTTGTTGCCGTCCAAATACTCGGTTGAGGAGCAGTGGGAGTAATTTTAGGTGGGGAAACTGGGGTTTTCGGGGGAGAAAAAGCGATAGTTGCGGCGGTGGGGGGTTGAGTTTGGGGATAGTTAATAGGTTGAGGATTAAGGGCTTGCAGAACTTGACTAGCTGTTTGATAGCGATTACTGGCAATTGGTGATAACATTTTATCAATAATTTGCCCCAATGTAACACTTAAGCTAACTTCCCTTCGCCACTGCCAACTCAGATTATAAGTATCAATTAATTCTTGTGGTTCTTTACCTGTCAATAATACTAACATAGTGGCAGCTAAAGCATATAAGTCACTTTGGGCAGAAACCATACCCGTTTGCATTTGTTCTGGCGGGGCAAATCCCATTTTTCCCAACAAAGTTTCACTGGGAGAAGGTGTTTTTGCCCCTGTTTGATAATATTGAGAAGCGACATTTGCGGCTACTTGTTTCACGCCACCAAAATCAATTAAAACAGGTAATTGATCACTATTTCTCAACATTAAATTATCAGGAGAAATATCACGATGAATAACACCAAGAGAGTGAATATATTCCAGAACTGGTAAAATTTGCTGTAATAGTTGACGAATTTCTGTTTCTGTAAATTTTAAACCGCGTTGTTGACGATGTTTTAATAAAGAATTATAAGTTTCACCATCTACATAATCTTGAATTAAAAAAAGACTTTCTTTACCTTGTAAATTAATTGGTAATAATTCCCGAAATCTAGGAATTTGGGAATGTTGTAATTTATAAAGAACACTTGCTTCCCTTTGAAAAAGTTCCGCTGCTTTTTGGAGCAGGTCAGGAGTTTGTATTTGGGGAGAAAATTCTTTTAAAACACAATTTTCTTGAAAACGGTTAATATCTGCGGCTAAATAAGTCCGGCCAAATCCTCCTTGGCCAATTTGCCGAATTATAACATAGCGATCGCCTAAAATTTGACCTGGTTGAATATGGTGATTTACAGATGTTGGTATATTGGCAATTTTCTCTCCACATTGACGACAAAAGCTACTACCAGGGGGATTTTGATGTCCTTGAGAACAATAAAGATTAGTCATCTGTCATTTGTCATTTATCAATTGTCAACTTAGAGACTTAGCAATTAGAAGTCGCGGCTATACAAACAATGTCCGCAGCGGCGGACTCAGGAAAAATTAGGAATTTCAAACCGATTTAGGTGGTTTTTACCTGTGTAAAGCGGTTTTTAACCCCAATTTAACTAGCTATTTTATCAGATGCGATCGCATACCAAATCTGTAAAAAAGTTTTTTGATTCAGTTGACCGCGTTTTTGACCAGGAAACAAGGGTTCAAAGGTTCGATATGTGTCCGTACGTAAATCTCGGAAAGATTTATATTTACCCAATTTACCAGCTTTAGCCAGTTGTTCCCACCGTTGGGAATCTTGTTGACTATAATTACCTATTTTCCGTCTAGCTGTTTGACTTAAATTTGCCTTTTCCAAATTATTTAATAACTGATTAGCAATGTTGCTCCATTGTTCCCGTAAAGCAGCATCTTCTGGTTTTTCCGTTAATTTCCGTCCCCTCAGATTCGGATTTTGCATATAGAAAATCTCATTAACTGTATTGGCGAAAAATACCCCAGAAATTTCTAATTCTTTGAGACGACTCAAAACCTCTTGAATACTGCGTTTACTATTTTTTCCACCCCCAGAATTATTAATAGCAGGTATCTTGGGAACTGCAAATTCAGGAAATGTAATTGATGATATCTCCTTCACCGCAAAATTACTCAAAGCGAACATACCCACACCTGTTAATAACACCCCCGTTGTCATCATCAAGCTAACAGTAAAAGGACGTAACCATGCTGGCATAGGTATTTTCTGTACAAATAATGTCGTCTTATTGTGGAAGCTACCACCGATAGTACGGACTTTTTTGATACCTGGTGCGACTATTTGAGTTTTCAGCTTAGTCATATCAGGATGGGAATGATTGTGAGAATTTATCATAGTTTGCCCCCTAGATGCCATAGATGCCAAAGGTAAATCTTTAATAACTTGTTCAGCCTTTTGATAGCGATCGCTGGGCTTATGGGCTAACATCTTTCTTAACACAGTCTCTAACTTGGGACTCACCTTAATTTCCTTACCCCAAAGCCAAACCCCATTAAAACCATCATAAAGTAAATTTGGTTGTTTCCCAGTAATTAGCACTAAAGCTGTCACCGCTAAAGAATAAAAATCGCTACTTTTATATACCTTTCCTTGAAGTAACTGTTCTTCCGGTGCATAGCCTTTTTTACCTAATAAAGTTCCATTTCCCGCCAATTGCGTCCGCAAAAACCCTTGATAAGCTGGTAACTGTTTCACACCCCCAAAATCAATCAACACGGGTAAATTATCACTTTGGCGTAAAATCAAATTATCCGGGGAAATATCGCGGTGAACAATATCTAAACCATGAATATAAGCCAGCACCGGAAGAATATTGTGCAGTAAATTAATCACCTCCTCCTCACTAAAACACTTTCCCCGACTTTGACGCTGTGCCAATAATTGGTCGTAATTATCACCCTCAATATAATCTTGCACCAAAAAGAAAAGATCCTTAATTCCAATTTTTACCTGAAAAGCGGAGTGAAAAAACGGAATTTGGGAGTGTTGGATTTTTTTCAGAACACTCGCTTCCCGTACAAACAAGTCCTTGGCCTTTTGTAAATCCTGGGGTTTGACAACTTGGGGCGCAAATTCCTTTAAAACGCAGATTTTCCGAGATTTTTGCCTATCAATAGCCAAATAACTGCGTCCAAAGCCACCTTGTCCTAATATACGTCCAATTTCATAACGATTATCAATAACTTGCCCCACAGTCAAGGGTAGTGATTCACCGCAAAAAGTACAAAAACGGTGATTACTATTATTTGCGTGTTTTTGACTGCAATATACTTGCATAATACTACGAGATAAATTAAGTCTAATCAAGTTATACAACATCACCAGAAGGATTTACGCAATATTTGCTCACGGAGTATGAAAATAAAAATTCCATTATAAATATTAATAATTAGCAATATTCTGTAATTTTGAGTAAATATCTATTTTTAGGGTTGACATCTCAAGATTTTTGTTCTATTGTCATTATAATGATTAAGTCTAGCCTTTTAAATCTTAAAAACTTAATACTAATTAAAATTACCCGAAAATTACCCGCGTTCTTTGGTCTTTATTTAAAAATATAAATAAAATATATTGGAAATTTAAGATCAACGAACCACAGAGGACACAGAGGACACAGAGGACACAAAGACGGAAAAGAAAACTTTGAAAAAATTTGATGCAGTTTTACGGGAAAATGGTATGATTACCAGTCTATTTTCGACATGATAAACATAAATTAAATAAATCTAGTCAACAGCATAGTTTTTACCTGAGATAAATTATGAAATCCCCAACGGAAACCCAAAATATAATTCAAGAACTCACCAACTTTATATCTCTTCCTTTAAAGGAAAAACTTCAACGGTGTCCTGATGATGATCTAGAAATAACTGTGATCAAATTATTTCAGAAAGTCGCAGCCAATGTACCTGCATATCAAGAATTTTTGGCAAAAGCCGGAATTAAACCAGATACTATTCAAACTTTAGCAGATTTTCAGAAAATCCCGAAAATTAATAAGGAGAATTATCTAGCAAAATATCCTGTATCTCAATTGTGTTATCATGGAAAAATAGAAAACTGTGATTTTATAGCTGCTTCCTCCGGTTCTACAGGAAAATCAACATTTTGGCCGCGTTTTTTAACAGATGAATTACACATAGCCACCCGCTTTGAGCAAATTTTTCATAATAGTTTTTACGCAGATTCTCAAACTACTTTAGCAGTAATTTGTTTTTCCTTGGGAACTTGGGTAGGAGGAATGTTTACTACTAATTGTTGTCGTTATTTAGCTGCTAAAGGTTATCCCCTGACCGTCATTACTCCAGGTAATAATAAACCGGAAATTTTGCGAATTGTCCAGGAATTAGGAACTAACTTTCAGCAAGTTGTATTATTAGGATATCCACCATTTTTAAAAGATGTCATTGATACGGGTCTTGCTCAGGGAATGCAATGGAAACAATATAATATTAAATTGGTAATGGCCGGAGAAGTATTTAGTGAGGAATGGCGAAATTTAGTCGCTGAAAGAATGGGTTCTGAAAATCCCTGTGATGATTTTGCTTCTTTATATGGAACAGCAGACGCGGGAGTTTTAGGAAATGAAACCCCTTTAAGTATATGTATTCGACGGTTTTTAGCGCGTACTCCCGCAGCAGCCAAAGCATTATTTGGAGAGTCCCGTTTACCTACTTTAGTCCAATATGATCCTAGCAGTCGGTTTTTTGAAGTTGAAGAGGGAAATCTCCTATTTTCTGGGGATAATGGAGTTCCTTTAATTAGATATAGTATTCTTGATCATGGTGGTTTAATTTCCTATCCAGAAATGCTAGAATTTTTAGCAACTTGGGGTTTTAATCCTCTCATAGAATTAGAAAATCATCGCGGAATTAATCAGTTACCTTTTGTCTATGTTTTCGGACGTTCTAACTTTACAGTTTCCTATTTTGGCGCAAATATCTATCCAGAAAATATTACAGTAGGTTTAGAACAACCAATTATTAGAGAATGGGTAACGGGTAAATTTGTATTACAAGTAAAAGAAGATTTAGACAAAAACCGCTTTTTATCTGTAGTCGTCGAACTAGCACCAGGAATAGAAGATCAAGAACAGAAAAAATCATCTATTACTAACTCTATTCTGACCCAATTATTACGTCTGAATAGTGAATTTGCTAATTATGTTCCCCCCCAATATCAAACCCCCTTAGTAGAATTAAAACCCATTGGTGATCTTGAATATTTTCCCATAGGAGTCAAACACAGATATACTCGAAACAACACGAGTAAATAGGTAAGAATTGAATATCTCAAACTTTGTTTATTTGCGTATCTGCGCGAAACAACAATAATAATAACGCAACGCAACGCAATGTTTAAGACATTATCAAACTCCTACCTACAATCAAGTTATTTGCATACTGCTTACAAAGTTTGCCAACCAGTACCTTGATAACCATAATCAAAGATATCAGGATGCAATATTTCTGCTAATATCTCCACAGAATCTACCAATCGTGGACCAGGACGGTTAAAATAAGCATTACCATCGGTAATGAAAACCCTTCCACTTTGAACAGCGTGGAGTTTTTTCCATTCTGGACGTTGAGTTAATAATTCAGCTTGTTGCTGAGTCCGTTGCAAATCAAAGCCACAAGGCATGAAAATAATTACATCTGGGTTACTAGCTACTAGTGTTTCCCATTGTACATGAACAGCGGGTTTACCCATCAAACAAAACAATGATTGTCCCCCTGCTAAATTAATTAATTCAGGAACCCAATTTGCAGCAGCTATTAAAGGATCAGTCCATTCAATACAAGCTACCCTCGGCATTTCTGCATTAGAAAGCCCCTGTAGTTTGCGCTTGCAAATTTTAATACGGGCTTCTAAGTTATCCAGTATTTGTACTGAATCTACGCCGAAAGTGCGACTAACTCGTTCAATATCACCCCAAACATCTTGTAATGTGTTAGGCTGTAAAGATATAATTTGGGGTGAACTGTGGGTAAGTTGGGCAACTGCTGCTTCTACTTCTGGTAAAGTAACAGAAAAAGCATCACATTGGTCTTGAGTGACAATGTGGGTAGGGTGCAATTTCTCCAAAACATCAACTTTGATCTTGTGAATACTTAAAGCAGATTGTAGTACATCATTGACTTGATTATGAACAGAGTTCTTACTAGCATGACCATTAAAACGTGCTTGGGTACAAACTGGACGATTTACGATTTCTGGAGGATAGTCACATTCATGAGACCTGCCTACTATAGCATCAAATAAACCCAGTTTAGCGATAATTTCCGTAGCACTCGGAATTAAAGAAACAATTCTGATATCGTTATTTGTACTAATCATAGTTCCACCCCCTGCTAATAGGAGTTCAGGAGTTAAAAATAGAAAATGGTGTTAAGTTTTTTTAACAGACGTTTCTACTTTCATTGTGGCATATTTTCTGAGGGTGGGTATCTATCTTGAGGATGTTAGTATTTTTATTTTTCGCTAAGATGCTAAGGTACAAAGTTTTATTCTAGACACGAATACGCAGTTACCCATCTTAATTAGTAATTATATTAGTAATTATATTTCAAGCTGGGGATTTTATCTGAATTTAGATATTCAGATCAATAAGGTTCATGAATTGATTTACATTCCCAAAACAGTCCGGGTCCTACTATTAAAATTTGCTCATTTGGCATCATTAATTCCCAATAAGCCAGCCCAGAATCATCTTCTAAATCTGGTTCTAAAATTAGTTCGTAATGATCCTCAAATGATAAAGTAAGTTTAAAATTATGATTACCACCAAGCGCAAAATTAGTTAGTTTTTTATTTTCCAAATACTGTAACGGTATTTTAGTAAGTTCGGCAGCGTTTTGATAATTTGCGTACATATATGAATGACTGAAAATATTATCTCCTAGCATTAAATACCAAGGTGTAGCCCTAGTGCTAAGTTGCCAGCTTCCTTTGCGTAAATGTGCTAATCTAGGATGATTGTAGGCAGTCATTTCACCAAAATCTAACAGTAATTCATCACCATAACTAAATGCAATTTGATGGCAAGTTTCGCCAATAATTGGTTGAGTAATTTGATTTAGATCTAGTATTGAATTAGCAAGAGATGTTTTAGGAGTCATAATTAATATCCTCTAAAAATTCTTTAGCCTTCTGACGGAGTTCTGGATAAGTAAAATAACCTCTATCATTTAAAGTTCCACCATAACCATTTGTTTTTTCTTGCTCCAGAAATCTACCAAAAGCTTTTCTTTCTTTCCCTAACATACCAAATTCTCTCGCAATTGCATCAACCTGTTTAATATCACCTTTTTTACCCATAAATATAGATAAACCCTGATTCTGCATTTTAACATAAAAATATTAACATCTGTCAGAAACAGGATTTAAAGATTGACAAGATAAAAAAGATCCCTGACTTCTGTAATAATCTGTTATAAATTGATGGTATGAATAACAAAATATGGTCAAAAGTCGGGTATTTGTGTCAGATATAATTATTCATTACCCTCAATTGGCGCAAAACCTTGACGTTGGATGTTTTCTGTGATATGGCGTGGTTCTAAGAATTGCAAAAGATAATCTGGTCCTCCTGCTTTTGAACCGACTCCAGAAAGTTTAAATCCACCGAAAGGTTGACGAGATACTATTGCACCAGTTATATTCCGGTTAATGTATAAGTTCCCTACTTCAAATTCAGCTTGCGCTTGTTCAATGTGGGAAGGGGTACGGGAATAAAGACCACCTGTTAAAGCGTAATTTGTGTTATTTGCAACTTCTAAAGCTTCTTGAAAATCTTTAACTCTAATTACCGCTAAAACAGGTCCAAATATTTCCTGTTGTGCAATAACTCCATTTGCGGGTACTTCCGAAAAAATCACAGGACCGATAAAATATCCTTGGGTGGGTGCGGGTAAATCTAAAGCTAATTTAGCTTCTTTTTTGCCTTCTTCAATATATTCTAAAATGCGAGCTTGGGCATTAGCGTCAATTACCGGACCAACTTGGGTACTGGGTAACTCCGCTTCTCCAATATTTAAAGATTTTGTCGCTTCTACCAACCTTTCCACAAAAGCATCATAAATAGGTTCAAGCACAATTACCCGTGAACAAGCAGAACATTTTTGTCCACTATAACCAAAAGCAGATTGCACAACGCCGACAACAGCTTGGTCTAAATCAGCACTTTCATCAACAATGATCCCATTTTTGCCTCCCATTTCCGCAATTACTTTTTTGAGGTGCTTTTGACCAGGTTTTAAGATGGCGGCTTCTGCGTAAATTCTACAGCCTACTTCCTGAGAACCAGTAAAAGCAATAACATGAGTATCAGGATGATTTACCAAATAAGCACCCACTTGAGAACCCTTGCCTGGGACGTATTGAAAAACACCTTTAGGGATTCCTGCTTCTATTAATATTTCTGTAAATTTTGCTGTAATTACAGAAGAAGTTTCCGCAGGTTTGAGTAGAGTACAATTTCCTGAAACCAAAGCAGCGACGGTCATACCGCAGGCAATAGCTAGAGGGAAATTCCAGGGAGAAATTACAATTGCGATTCCTTTGGGCTGGTAAATATAACGATTAGTTTCGCCAAGAACATCGTAAATTATACCTTTATCCAGCCTTTCCATTTCCTCAGCGTAATAAAGACAAAAATCAATTGCTTCCGAAACTTCCGCGTCAGCTTCCTTAACGGGTTTTCCTACTTCCAAAACTATCCAAGCCGAAAGTTCAGCGCGTCTTTGTTCCATCAACTTCCCAGCTTGACGCAAAATATTAGCGCGTTGTTTAACGGGAGTTTTTTTCCAAGCGGGAAAAGCAGCTTTAGCAAATTTCATTGCTTCCTCAGCTTGTTCAACGCTAAGTAAACCTACTTTACCAACAACCTGACTAAAATTAGAAGGATTAAGAGAATCAACAAAAGTTGTCGTATTCACATATTCACCATTGATTAAAGGTAAATAAGTGTTACCCAACTGCGGACGCACACCCTCAAAAGCTAACCGCGACCTATTTCTGCTTTCCTCATTAGCAAAATCAGTATCCGCAACACCGCAGAACCCCCCCTTAGTCCCACCCGCAAGTGAGGAGGAAGTTAGAACTGGTATTGGTGGTGCTAACAACTCCTCAACGGGACGATTTTCCAGATTTTGGCGTAAAAAGGAGCTATTTGCGGTATTTTCCAACAACCTCCGAATTAAATAAGCCATTCCCGGTAATAAGTCACCGTAGGGACAATAGACCCGGACACGATAACCCTTATCTACCAAGGCTTTGGCTATTTTATCACCCATGCCGTAAAGCACTTGCATTTCAAAGCGACGACGGGGAACTTGAAGACTTTCCGCAATGGCTATGGCGCGAGATTGCGATCGCACATTATGACTACCTATGGCAGAATAGACATACTGATGATTTTCTAACAATAACTGGGTAATAGCTTCAAAATTGGCATCTGTGGCGACTTTATCATGATAAACCGGTTGCGGCCAATGTTTTTGAGCGGCTTTGATAGTTTCCTGGTCCCAATACGCACCTTTAACCAAGCGAATAGTAAGAGGATAACCCCGCTGTTGTAACCAAGCAATGATCTTTCTAGCGTCCTGTTCACTGTCGCGGAGATATGCTTGAATGGTCATACCAATATCGGTACGTTGACGAAATTCCGCTTCCAGTAAAAGTTTTTTGAGAATGGTTAAAGTAATGTCTTTATAGGCGTATTGTTCCATATCAAAATGTACTGCTGTACCCAATTCTTTGGCACGACGGAGTAAAGTCCGAATATGTTCGCTTACTCTCGCTTCACTACCTTCAGCATCTAAAGGGTCAAATTGGGAATAAAACGCCGTTAATTTGACAGAAACCTGGACTTTAGGGACATTTTCGCCGTCTGCTTCGTCAATAGCTGGAATTTTCGCCCAATTTTGCGATGCTTCGACCAACTGCTGCATCAATTCCAGGTATTTTTCTAAATAAGATTGTGCCTCTATTTCCGTAATTACCGCTTCACCAAGTAAGTCAATGGTGAAAGCCATTTTATCTTTTCTCAGTCTTTCAACGGTTTTGATAACTTGCTTGATATTTTCCCCAGAAATATATTTATGTGCTAAAGTTTGCACAGCAGTTCCCACTGTTGTCGCTGCTACCTGTGCAGGCATAGAATCCGGGTTAGCAAAGTTTAAAATTGCTTTTAAAGCCGCTGGTAATTCTACGGATTCATCTCCCAAATATTCTTGTAAATGGGACGCAATTTCTGATTTACTATGTAAAGCGGGTAAAGTATCTATGAACCGAAATAATTGTACTCGTAAACCGGGGTTACTCATAGCCCAGTCGAGTAATTTATCGTCCCAGCGCATTTGGTCGCGTAAAGCAGCTAAAAATGAGCGATTTTCCTGGGTAACAGCCAAAACCTGTCTAGCAATTTCTTGGGTTTTCTCTTCGTATCTGTTGCTTTCTACTTGTAATACCATAAAATTTGTTTTTTGAAGTAATTTTAAATGATGGTTATGGTCTTATTTCTAACTTAGTTAACGCCATTTTGTAAACTTTACCAGTGGGTTTGAATGTGGTTTTAGCGAATATCTGAGAAAATGGGGGTTGAGTATCCTTGTACAGGACTTACGCAAAACAAAATAAAACCTGTTTCCCATTTCTAGGTCACCTAGTCTTAGGGACTTACCTGAATATGCCTATCCCTCACGGGACGCTCCCCGTTAGCGCGGCTTTCGCTTTAGCGATACTTAGTTGATCACTCCATGAATTGTACCTAAGTTCTATTTGTAGTTAAGTGTAGTTGCACAAAAAAACGACTAATATACGATTGCAAGTATGGCTTAAATAAACAAGCTATTGTAATGGGGAAATTCTAGCAGATAAAACCAAAAAAAAACTCCTAGTATGGGTAGAATTTAATCATGGTGAGACGACAAATACTAAATCCCTAAAATCCTCAATAATTTTGAAACATCTTGATACAACTTCTTATTTCCCTGCTGTACAGATAGGTTTACTGCTGTTTTCAGGTCAGCTATAGCCCCTGGCTTATCTCCCAAGTCATAGCGGGCAATGCCTCGGACTGTGTAAGCCCTAGGGTCATTGGGATTAATCTTGATAACTTCATTAAAATCACCTATTGCTCCCTGTTTATCTCCCAATTTATACCGAGCAATGCCTCTGACTGCGTAGGCTTTGGCATCTTGAGGATTAATCCTAATAGCCTCATTGAAATCAGCCATTGCAGCCTGCGTGTTTCCGAGAGCATAGTAACTAGAACCACGATCACGATATAATAAGGCTTCAGTATAGTTAGGATCAAGGCGAATTACTTCATTATAAGCTAATATAGCCCCGCTATAGTCTTTTCTATGAAATCTATAGTCCGCTTCAACTAAATAATCATCCGCTTGTCTTATCTTACCATTCTCCACATCGGGCAGACTAATTCCCAAATTTACACCAACTCCTGCGGACCATCTAATGAATGTGTTGATGGGTATACTATAGTTTCTACCTGTTGTTCTCTCGGTCTGAAAAGAAGGATTTTCACCTTTACCGAAAATCCCTATCACTTCCCCCTGTTCATTAAAAACCGCCCCACCACTCATCCCCGGCTGTGCAGAACTTTTATGAAACAAAGTATAGCCTTCCTCTGTAATTGTCTCAGTAGCATTAGCAATAACTTGTCCGTCACGGCAATCATAAACAGGAGGTACTCTCGTCCCTCCTCTCTTGCCCGGAAAACCCGCTAGATAAATATTTGTCAGTCTTTTAACTGCATCAGAATTACCGATTTTAGCGACTGGATAATTTTGATTGCTGGTAAATTGTAAAACCGCTGAGTCCATATTATTAGTCGGCTGTTTCACGGTCTGATAATTGACTTGATAATATTGACCGTCAGGTGTGACTATTTGATATTGAGAATTAGGGTCTTTGACGACATGATAGGCAGTGAGAACCGTATAAGTATTGTTGTTACGCTGAATAATTACGCCGGAACCAGAACCATTTACCGCACCACGAATTAATACTAACACCGTGATTTTTTTCGCAATGGCATCTACTTGATTATTACTACATATTGCTGTGACTGCTTGGGGCTGAACTAAGGCTATTGATACCCCCATTAGTAACCATGGTAGTCTATAATACCATTTCATAGTGAAATTTCCTGTTAACTTGTTTGCATTGTGTAAAAGTTGTGAGTGCGAATTTCTGTTATATCCAACATTTTACACAAAATATGGTAATTTTTCACGAATCGTGACAACGACTTAGGTAGTGAACAATATAACTACATAAGTAACTACATAATCAGATAGTTATATTTAAGATAACCAATGATACCACCTCCTAAAATCAAGTAAATGCTATTAATGTGGTAGCGAATGACTAAAATTGCGGAAATAACAGCAATTCCTAAACTTAAAAAATCTATGGAATCAGTTTTAGGTGATATTAAAGTAGCTATTCCTACTTGTATTGTAGTTAGTGTCATTAAGGCTACAGCACTAACATTAACAGCATCTAAAAATGGTCTTGTCCAAGATGATTTACGAAAGGTATCCATAAAAGGATTTAAAATAGCAACAAACAAAAATGAAGGGAGAAAAATCCCCACAGTTGCTACAATTGCTCCCGGAAAACCAGCAATTATATAACCAATAAATGTTGCAGTGGAAAGCACTGGACCTGGTGTAAATTGTCCAATAGCAATACTATCTAATAACTGTTGTTGTGTTAACCAGCCATATTCTTCTACTAGTCCTCTTTGTAAAAATGCTATTAGTAAATAACCACCTCCAAAAAGGACACTACCGATTTTAAGAAAGAATAAACCCAATTTCCATAAAGATGCAGATACATGATTATTTATATTATTTGTCGCTGTACTTATTACGGTTGTCTGTAAAAATGTTTCTGCGGTTAAACCCATAATAATTAAGTTGGTTTGATTACTACTGCGTAACCAAATCATTCCTAATATTCCTCCCATTAATAATGCCACTATTTCATCAATTTTAGTAAATTGATTTATTAATCCCACAACTATAGAAATTATCAATAATTTTCGCGTTTTTACTGCTTTTTTTCCTAAACCCCAAACAGCATTAATAATAATTGCTAAAACAACGGGTTTTATTCCATAAAGTAACGGTGATATTTGCGGTAGTGTCCCGTAATTAACATATATCCAGGCCAAGAAACCAGTAATTAAAACCGCAGGTAAAATAAAGCAAACTCCAGCGACAATTAATCCTAACCACCCTGCATAAATGTATCCTATATGAATAGCCATTTCTGTGGAATTAGGACCGGGAATTAAGTTTGTTGCACCTAATAAATCTAGAAAATGTTCTTGTGTTAACCATTGACGACGTTTCACTATTTCATCTTCTATCATGGCTATATGGGCTACTGGTCCACCAAAGCCAATTATACCCAATTTGAGAAATATTTGGGCAATTTCAGTTAAGCGATTTAATGATGATTTATTCATGGTTTTTGACTAAGGGTTAAGAATAATTAAATGCAGATAAATACAGATAAGGATGGATAAAGATGGATAAAGATGGATAAATTTTAGGATTTTGATAAGGGATAGATTCATTATTTATTTTTGATTAAGGTAGCAATATTTCTGCTTGACAGCTATATCTGGATAATCCGTAAATACACCATTTACTCCTAAATTAAAAAATATTTTATATTCTTTTTCAGGATTTCCTTGTAAGTCTAAAGGTAAGAAAAAATCTTCATTTCTAAATGTCCAAGCATGAACTTGTAAATTAGCTGCATGAGCATCTATAATTAAGGATGTTGGTGATAATAATTTACCATGAATATCTCTGGGAATTAATAAGTTTTTATGTACCCCTATTGCTTCTGCATATTCGGCAATTTCTTTTAACCCTTTTGGTGTTAATAAATCTCTATATGTACGCTGATCATTGTCTATAACAAAATCATAGGGTTTACCAATATCATTAATTAATTGTACTAATGGTAAATCTGTTTTCTGAGATAATTCTTTGAGGTTACTCACTGCAAATGATTGAATAAATACAGGTAAATTAATCCCCTGCAAATTCCATAATAAAGTTGCTTCTAATGGTAAACCAATCTCTTGAAAATAAATCGGATGTTTGGTTTCTGGATAAATACCAATATTGCGACCAATTTTTTCACTTTTATCCTTGACTAAATCAATGATTTCTGCAAAAGTGGGAATCGTAAACATTCCGTTATAAGCTGTATTGTGGGGACGAATTTGGGGAATACGTTCTTTAGCCGTTAAAGTTTTGATTTCTGCTATGGTAAGATCTTCTGTAAACCAACCTGTTTTAATTTCACTATCAATGATTTTAGTAGTTCTTAAATAAGCAAATTCAGCATGATCAACAATATCCGTAGTTTCTGATATTTCATTTTCATGACGGGCAATTAAAATACCATCTTTAGTCATTACTAAATCTGGTTCAATATAATCAGCACCTAAATCAATTGCTAACTCATAACTCTCTAAAGTATGTTCAGGACGGTAGCCACTCGCACCTCGATGAGCGATAATAATAGGAGACTGATTTGTGAAAGTTTGAATCATGGTTTTTCTCTATAATTAACGTTCTGCTACTGCTTTATTCTTCCTTCCTGTCCTTTGCGTCTTTGTGGTTCATTCATATCAGTATTCTTCCCCCGAAAAAGGAGTATAATTCTTTCATTATGAAACTTATGATCTCAACTCAACCCGAATTAAAACGTATAGAAGAATTACGATCTTTGTTACAAAAAGCTAGTTATGCTTATTATGTTTTAGATGCACCAATAATGGAAGATACAGTTTATGATCGGCTATATCGAGAATTACAAGAATTAGAAACGAAAAATCCAGAATTAATTACTCCCGATAGTCCTACCCAGCGTGTTGGAGAAAGACCTGCAACCCATTTTACCTCAGTCCGCCATAATATTCCTCTATACAGTCTGGAAAATGCTTTTAATATTGAAGAATTGCAAAATTGGGATCAACGTTGGCGGCGACATCTACCAAATCAATATAATACCGTAGAAATAGAATATGTATCTGAATTGAAAATTGATGGTGCGGCTTTGGCCTTAACTTACGAAAATGGAGTTTTAGTCAGAGGTGTAACTAGGGGAGATGGCATAATGGGTGAAGATATTACCCAAAATGTCAGAACTATCCGCTCAATTCCCCTACGTTTGAATTTTGACGGCTTGGAAAATATCGCCAAAGTGGAAGTAAGAGGAGAAGTGTTTCTACCTTTACAGGTATTTAAAGAAATTAACGAAAAAAGACAAAAAGCTGGTGAACAAGTATTTGCTAACCCGCGCAATGCTGTAGCTGGTACGCTAAGACAATTAGACTCCCGTATTGTCGCCCAACGACAGTTAGATTTTTTCGCTTATACACTACATATTACCGGGTTAGATGATTCCAGTATTGCCAATACTCAATGGGAGGCTTTGGAATTATTGCAAAAAATGGGTTTCCGCATTGATACTAATCATAAACTCTGTTATTCTATTCCTGAAGTCGCTGCATATTATCAATATTGGGATACTGAACGGCTCAACTCTCCCTATATGACTGATGGAGTTGTAGTTAAATTAAATACTTTCAAACTCCAGGAGCAATTGGGTTTTACACAGAAATTTCCCCGCTGGGCTATAGCCTTAAAATATCCCGCCGAAGAAGCCCCAACCCGTGTAGTAAAAATTACAGTTAATGTCGGCAGAACCGGCGCATTAACTCCCTTGGCGGAAATGTTACCAGTACAATTAGCGGGAACAACTGTTTCCCGTGCTACCTTGCATAATAGCGATCGCATTGAACAGTTAGATATTCGCATTGGTGACACCGTAATTGTGCGTAAAGCCGGAGAAATCATTCCCGAAGTAGTCCGAGTAATCAAAGAATTGCGTCCCCCTGACACCCAACCTTTTATTATGCCTTCCCATTGTCCCGTCTGTGGACAACTGGTAGTCAGAGAAACTGGCGAAGCTGTTACTAGATGTGTAAATGCCTCCTGTCCCGCCATTCTCAAAGGTGAAATCGAACATTGGGTAAGTCGTGACGCTTTGGATATTAAAGGTGTAGGGGAAAAACTGGTGTATCAATTAGTAGAAAAAGGTTTAATACATTCCGTGGCTGATTTATACGAGTTGACAAAAGATCAATTATGTGAATTAGAACGCATGGGAGAAAAATCAGCGGAAAAATTGATCAAAGCGATCGCCCAATCAAAAATTCAACCTTGGTCTAGGGTATTATATGGTTTAGGCATTCGTCATGTAGGTAGCGTCAACGCCCAATTATTAACCCAAAGGTTTACCACCGTCGCCGAATTAACAGCCGCCAGACAATCAGATATTGCCGGCGTTTATGGTATCGGTGCAGAAATCGCCCAATCAGTGTATCAATGGTTTCATACAGTAGCAAATCAAACTTTAATTTTCCGTCTTCAATCCATGGGGTTACAATTAGCAAACAGCCCGCAAACCAAAGCTGTGGGCGAGATTAATCAAAAATTTGCCGGGAAAATCTTTGTAATTACTGGCACATTACCAACCTTAAAAAGGGAGGAAGCAAAAGCTTTAATTCAAAAATCTGGTGGTAAAATTACTGATTCAATTAGTAAAAAAACAGATTTTTTGGTAGTAGGAGCAGAAGCCGGTTCTAAATTAGAGAAAGCGCAGAATTTGGGAATTAGCCAATTGACTGAGGCGGAGCTATTGGCAATGCTGGCAGAATAGTTGTAAACAGACACTTGTTAAATTCTGTTACAGTTCTAATAGTCAAGTGAAAGTGGCCGCAATTTGGAGTATAAACCATGAATTCCCTATTCAGTAAAACAGTTAGTATTGCCATAGCTACAACCACCCTTCTGGTCAGCGCCCCTAGCTTCGCAGAAACTAAGTCTCCTGCTAATCATACTACACCTGTTACCACTACACACACCGTAGGCACAATTGTCGAAGTTGCCAGCGCCAACAGTTCCTTGAAAACCCTAGTCACAGCTATCAAAGCTGCAGGTTTGGTAGAAACCCTCTCTGGCAAAGAACCACTCACTGTATTTGCGCCTACAGACGCAGCATTTAAAGCTTTACCAAAAGGAACTTTAGCAAAACTCCTCAAACCAGAAAACCAAGACACCTTAGTTAAAATATTAACCTATCATGTAGTTCCTGGGGCAATTACCTCTAAAGATATCAAAGCTGGTGAGGTCAAAACAGTTGAAGGTGCTGTAGTTAAGGTTCAAGTAAGAAAAGGTCGAGTTACTGTAAATAACGCCAGAGTAACAAGAGCAGACGTTAAAGCCAGTAACGGAGTGATTCATGTAATTAATAAAGTCCTACTTCCTCCCGATGTAAAATTGTAGGATTTTTGCTCAACCAAGATTCCCAAATTCTTGAGGAATGCTTGAGGAATGGGGGAATCTTTTGGTTGACAACCCATTTACAATAAAAATTAGTAATTCCAACTTTGAAACAAACCTTAATCACGGGTATTATATATTTGATTAGTAGTACAAACTGCGATTTTTGATTTCTGGAGCTATTCAATGTCAATTTATGCCGGTAATTTATCCTATAACGTTACGGAAGAAGCCCTGAAAGAGGTTTTTCAAGAGTATGGAAATGTTAAGAGAGTCCAAATACCCACAGACAGAGACACTGGTCGTGTTAGGGGCTTTGCATTTGTCGAAATGTCATCAGACGCAGAGGAACAAGCCGCAATTGCTGCTCTTGACGGTGCTGAATGGATGGGACGCGTCTTAAAAGTTAACAAAGCTAAACCCAAAGAAGAGCGTGGTGGCAGAGGAGGGGGTGGTTACGGCGGTGAACGCAACCGTTACTAAGTTTTACCACTAAAATGTTGTTAGGAAAGTTTTGGATCGTGATTTTAGATACTTGCAGATTCCCCTAACCCCCTTAACAAAAGGGGTAATTAAAGTCCGAGTCCCCCTTTCTCCGAGGGATTTAAGGGGATATGAAAATATTTGATACGCTATGAGCGACTTTTCAAACATCCCCTAAGACTCTAAAATATCATATTTTCAGGACAGGGTAAATCTCTGTCTTTTTTTTTATGAGGACTTACCCAAGAGGTAACTTCTCTCTCCTAAGAGTTTGATGGTAAATTTTGCGACTTACTAAACAACCTCTTATACATAAACATCAAAACCAGTTCACTTTCGACTTTTTCTATATTACCCGGACTAGCCACCAACAGCCAGAAGTATTTAACTATTCCTGGTACTTGGCTATTATGTAAAAATAATTTAAAAAAAAATTTATTCCATTTAGTCATTATTAATAATGCCTAAAAGTTGCCGTTGATTAGTAATTTTTCAGGAGCGTTATCCATGATATCAATAACTGGGTGTAGCTTTATTAAATTCTGGTTTGGTACTATTGCAAAAACAACTATTACTATCTTTAACTTCCACTTAAAAACAAGATCAAAAGAGAATAGATAACAGGCAATATTTTTTTTAAACTTACTTTTTTATCCCTCAATTCAGATAAAAAGTCACTTGGATTAATAGGATTTATTGGCATTATTTAAATTTTATTAATCAGTCAAAATACATAATCAATACTGATGTTGATAAATCAGTCATGTATTATGATCTTCAAAGAAATGCTGGTATTAGAACTTGAATATAAGTCCTTTTATCCCATTTCTGATTTCACTCATAAATATGCCTGAGAATCAGAATACAGCATAAATTTATCAGGGTGTCCAAATAACTACCAAAATTGAGCCGCGCTCAACAACATCACCATAAAAGTTAAGCGATCAATATGTTTGGTAATTGTGGCAAGAACCTGAGAACAAATTCCCTATTACTGATTTTATCAATGTTGCTGCCAACATTGGGAATAAGTAACTCTGCAATGGCAGCAGCACAAATTCATGCAGCTTATTCAGCATTAGAGATTTCTATCCCCATTAGTGTTTTAGAAAACTATGCTAAACATGGTATTGTTAATACAAACTTTGCCCAATATTATCAATATATTCCTACAAGTACACTACAAGAATTAAGGAAAATTTTAATTCAATCAGTCAAAATTAGTCCTGCTGTAGCTTCTCAATTTCTCGACACTCAACAGGGTAAATTTATCTTAAAAAGGTTGACAGAATTAATTAAAACTAAATCCCATTCTCCAGAATCAGAATTTCAGAATTTACGCACAGCTTTAATTTCCGCTGCTGCTGAACCAGAAGGATTAAATTTATTAAATTTATTACGTAAATATCCTCAAGATAGTATTAGTATTGATGTGGTTTATGGTTGGAGAATTGCTAGGGAATTAGAGCAAATGATCAGCGCAACTCAAAAAGCGATCGCTACATTAACACAAGTATCAAATTCAGAAGCAGCGACCATTTCCCTAGAGAATTTATCTAAATTACCGCAGCAGCCAAATTTCCCAATTCAAAAACAAACATTAAAGTTATTCGACTCATTACGTAATCGGCATTTATCCACTGATATCTATATTCCTAATACCCAAAATTCTGCCCCTGTAATTGTCATTTCTCACGGTTTAGGTTTAAACAGTAGTAACTTTCGTTATTTAGGAAAATACCTAGCTAATTATGGTTTTGCTGTCGTCATTCCCAATCATCCAAGTAGTTATGAAGAAAAAGTAAAATCCTTAATAAATAGTAATCAAGTCATACAAGCTCATGAATTTAAAGATAGACCTTTAGATATAAAATATATTTTAGATCAATTGGAATCAGATTCACAATTTCAGAAGCGGCTTAATTTCCAACAAGTAGGAGTATTTGGCCAATCTTTAGGAGGTTATACTGCATTAGCTTTAGCTGGAGCAAAAATTAACTTTCAACAACTAGAAAAAGACTGTGATTTAAACAAATTAAGAAATACCTGGAATATGTCCTTACTCTTGCAATGTCGGGCTTTAGAATTACCAAATCAATCGGAAAAAGAATATGATTTACAAGATAAAAGAGTCAAAGCTGCTATCGCTGTTAATCCTATTACCAGTTCCATTTTTGGACAAGTCGGTTTAAGCAAAATTCACACCCCAATTATGATTATTGGTAGTAGTGAAGATACTGTTGCCCCTGCTTTATATGAGCAGATTTTGCCTTTTTCTTGGCTTACTTATCCCCACAAATATTTAGTCATGCTACTTGGTGCTACTCATTTTTCTACCATTGGTAATAGTAACCTTGAGAGTACACAAATAGCATTACCTAAAGATATGGTAGGTGATGCTTCTCAAGCCCGTCGTTATATGAATGCTTTAAGTTTACCTTTCTTTCAAACTTATGTAGCTAAAAAACTAGAATATATTTCCTATCTTAACGCCGCTTATTTTCAGACTATTTCTAGTCAGTCCCTTGGTTTAAATCTTGTTCAGTCCCTTGATCATATTAAATTAGCGCCAGTTTTAGATGATCACTTCCATAAAAACCAAATTCGTAAAAAAAAACTTTCTCATATCATAGTCCGCTTTGGATTTTGGATACTGGGTATTGGTGTTTCCTTACTTCACTTATTGATATTTTCCTCCTAATTCAGATTCCCAACTTCTTTAAGGAGTCGGATATCTTATTCTTGACAATTTGTGTAAAAATACAAAGACATCAAATCTTAAATCTAAAATTGTGCAAGGTTTTCTTAATTTAAACAAACCATTTGACTGGACTTCTCATGACTGTGTAGCCAAAGTGCGAAAACTGCTGAAAATGAAACGAGTAGGACACGCAGGAACTTTAGACCCCGCAGCTACCGGAGTATTACCTATAGCTTTGGGTAAAGCCACAAGATTGTTACAATATTTACCAGGAGAAAAAGCCTATCAAGCCACTATTCGTCTAGGTGTACAGACTACTACTGATGATTTACAAGGTGAAATTATTACCTCCAAACCTTGTCCCGGCTTGGATTTAGAAAATGTAAAAACTGCACTTTCCCAGTTTATTGGTAAAATAGAGCAAATTCCCCCTAATTATAGCGCCATTCAAGTTGATGGCAAACGCCTGTATGATTTAGCACGTAAAGGGGAAATGGTCGCAGTTCCAGTGCGAACAGTAGAAATTTCTCAAATTCAGGTATTAGACTGGCGAGACAGTGATTTCCCAGAATTAGATATAGCTATATCTTGCGGTGCGGGAACTTATATTCGGGCGATCGCTCGTGATTTGGGTAGTATATTAAGCATAGGTGGTACTCTATCCGCCCTCATGCGTACAGAAAGCAGCGGTTTTCAAATCCCAGACAGTCTCACATTCACAGATTTAGAAAACCAACTACAAACAGGTAGATTTCAACCTCTAGCCCCAGACGCACCATTACAACATTTAGCATTTGTAACTTTACCAACAGTATCAGCTAAAAAATGGTGTCAAGGTCAAAAAATTGCCCTCAATCTTGATATTCCCGACTTTGTGCGGGTTTACGAAACAGAAAACAATTTTTTAGGAATCGGAAAATTACAAGATGACTTATTAATTCCCCAAATGGTATTTTCTGATCTGACAATTCCCTCTCTACAATTATAAAACCCACATTCCGCACCCCAAACTGTCACAGAGGTAAATTACGTAGAGAAAAAATTAAAGAGAGCATCAAAACAAACATATAAAGTGAAAAAAGGCATTTGAGAAACAGTAAATC